>JANNJE010000027.1:0-8840 GCA_031405735.1 Armatimonadota bacterium
TTTGAGTCTGAAATATTACGAGCCGCTGAGGCATTAAGCTCTGACGACGTTTCGAAGGTCGAAAGTTATCTTGAGCGATACAAAGAAGCAATCGAATTAGCAGTTAAAGCTTTGAAACTGCCGCAATGCGACTTTGATCGTGATTGGAGTGTGCGTCAAAACTTAGATTTAAGTCCCTTGGGAGAAATGCGTGCGATTAGCCGAATCATCATCGCATCATCGCTGGTGGAAGCTCAAAAGAGAAACTGGGATCGTTTCTTCTTGCTGCTTGAGGCTGTTGCAAAAATGGAATCCCACATGATTGCGGAATCCCATCTCTTTGCCGGATGGTATGGCATGTATGTGGACAATCAGATTCTGCTGGGAATCGAGGCAGCATCCACTTTGGCGGCAGGCGACATTGCAACACTTCAAAAGTTACATGCATTTCTTCAAACGTTGCCCCAATCAACAGGAGTGAAGCCGTTTCTCAGGGCTGAGGCAATTAGCGGATATACAATGTGCCGAAATCTCCGAGTTGAATACGACAAGGACGTTGAAAAATTGAACAAATCAAGTGGACACAATGGATTCATTGGCCGCGAATCGCTGTTCCGTCTCTTCCCACTTCCATTTGAGTCCGATAAATGCGAAAAGGCTTATGCGTCGAGATTGCTAAAAGAATGGAATGACGCGCTGGATCTAATAGGAAACGATGTCAAATTCGATTCCAATGCGCGGCTGGCTTTGGCAAAGACGAGCCAGCGCATGATGAATTCGAGGAGACTCTGCGACCTCCTTCCATCCTATTTGTTTCCAAGTTTTGATCATGCCGATAGGCCGTTCCTCAACTCAAAAGCTCGTCGTGAATGCGTTCAAGCAACCTTGGATTTGCTACTTTACAAAAAAAAGTCTGGCAAGTTTCCCGAATCACTTTCCAAAGCAGGGATTACCAGAACAGATCCAATTGACGACACGCCGCTGGAATATCTTAGGACCGAAACTGGTTTTCGAGTCTATTGCACCGAATTGAGCGGCAAGCCCTCCGATGGCCTATTTGCATGGGAATCTAATTCTGCCGAAAGGGGACGAGACCTCATCATTTCTAGCTATCCTAGTTGGGAGCGATATTCGCCAAGTACAAGGTTGATTCGACGACGAGAAACTGCGGGCAATGTTTCAAATGACACTACCAAGCCTAGGCAGCCAAGGCGCACGGTAATTCGAGTCAATTAACCTTTAAACCAGATCCCAGAGAAGAAAACGATTCTTCGGCCGCATTCTTTCGGTCAGGCCTGTTACCAGCCTCTTGTTGCCAGAAGCTCGTTTTCTGCAATAGAGGAAACACTGATTCCAACCATCGGTTCGCCGAGGTTTCGAGAAATTTCCGCCAATTTCTTTGCATCCTTATAGAACAGCACAGACTCAACTATGGCTTGAGCTCGCCGTGCAGGGTCGCCGGATTTGAAGATTCCAGAACCTACAAAGCAGGTTTCGGCACCCAATTGCATCATCAGGGCTGCATCGGCAGGAGTCGCAATCCCGCCAGCAGAGAAGTTTGGAACTGGCATTCGGCCCGTTTCCTTCACAATTCTCACCATTTCGAGCGGCGCTTGAAGTTCTTTGGCGATGACAAACAGCTCATCTTCCCTGGAAGAATGCACTTTGCGAATCTGCGACATGATCGCCCGCATGTGGCGGACGGCTTCAACAACATCGCCCGTTCCAGCTTCGCCCTTAGTTCGAATCATGGCGGCGCCCTCACCGCACCTTCTAAGGGCCTCGCCAAGATTTCTTGCGCCGCAAACAAACGGAACCGTAAACGGGTGCTTGTCCACATGGTTTTCTTCGTCTGCCGGAGTCAATACTTCGCTTTCGTCAATAAAATCAACTTCAAGTGCTTCCAGAATCTGAGCTTCGACAAAATGCCCGATTCTGCATTTTGCCATTACCGGAATCGAGACGGTCGCCTTGATCTTCAGGATCATTTCCGGGTCGCTCATACGCGAAACGCCGCCATCCCGCCGGATGTCCGCAGGAACTCGTTCGAGCGCCATAACTGCGACAGCACCGGCATCTTCGGCGATTCGAGCCTGCTCATCGTTGGTGACGTCCATGATAACGCCACCCTTCAGCATTTCTGCGAGGCCTACTTTTTCTAGCCAAGATTTGGAAATTTTCGGAACGCCATTGTTACCGGTACTCATAAGTACATTTTACTTCACCGGGCTGATTTAAGTTCCAAAAGCCTATTTGGTAACCATTACCGACTTAAAGAAATTCACCATCAGGGCGGGAACTGCGCGAGGAAACTCATGCCCTCCCGGATGAATGAATGCTACGACATCATTTCCGTTTTTGCCACTGAATTGGGTTGTGTATTCAGCTAGTGACTTTCCGGTGCCCTCGCAACCGTTCATCTTTTTCATTGACTCAATCGTCTCTCGCTGTTTTTCCGGATTAACAAGAGGATCCTTTTCTCCAAGAACATGAAACACAGGCATTGGACTCAATTTGAGCCTGGCAGCAAACGATCCGCTCGGACCATAAGCTGCGAACAGGTTGTTTCTTTCCGCCCAAAGTAGCTGGGTGAATCGGCCACCATTCGAATGCCCCATTGCAAAAACGGACTTCTTTTCAACGGAGAATTCTTTTGTGACGCTCTTGTAAACCGTGTCAAAGAACTTCAAGTCTCGGTCCTGAAAGAGACCTGCTGCAACTTGCCAACCAGGCCTTTGTCCAAGGCGGTCGTTTCCCGTGATCGTCGGAATGCCGTTCATGTAAACCACAACCGCTTCCGGCCAGAACTCATGAATCCGGAATGAACGCGAGGCTTGCCGTCCGTTTCCTCCATGGCCGTGAAATCCAAAGACTAAAGGCGGATGCCCTGTTTTTTGAGTTGGTGCAAAGACAATCGCCGTGCGGCTGAGACCATTGACATCGTAGGTTTTCAGGTCGCCTTGTGCTACCGATGACGAAATTGCAAAAATCAATAGTGAAATGCTCATAATCGTATGGACTTTAATTCTGCAAAATCGTTTACTAAAACTGGCAAATGTCAAAACCAGAAGTACCTGATTCCCGTACAATGTACTGATCATGCGATTTCTTAGCTTAGCGGCCATTTTCCTTACCGCATCAGCCTCGTTTGCTGCCCCATCCACCTTCTACTTCACATATTCCGGTGCCAGATGCGGGGAATCGAAGTTCGAGCGATTTGCGGACGGAAGATTCGAGTCTTTAATGAGCTTCGTTATCGGCCCTCAGTCGCAGGCAATAACGTTTACCGGAAAGTTTGAAAAAGACAAATTGTCGGAATTCGATATGAATTCTAAGGCGGGAAATCGAATTGCCGTTGTTTCATGGAAAGGGGGGAAACTGACCTCAACAGTAGATGGGAAAGTGCAAGGAAAGGATCTGCCTTTTGAAGTTAAATCAACTGCTTTGTTGAGCGCGTTTATACCAGAACTAACATCAACTCTTTTCAAAGATTGGCAAAAGGACCCTGCGAAGAAGAAATTCGATGTCTTCTTCATTGACAGCATCGCGCCACTATCGGTAGATGTAACGACCAAGCCGATGACCGCAGTGCTATCAAGCGGGACTCATGCGCTGACCATGCTCTCGGCAACCCTATCGGGATTGGAAATTCAATACGCATTTACTGCTAAAGGCGAATTGGTTGGAATGCAAGTGCCCGTACAGAAATTCGGTGGATACCTCGAAGGGTGGGAAGGCGTCTTTGTCAGTCCCGTAATGAAGTACAAAGAGCTTTCGCAACCTACATACACGGTCGCAAAAGATTTGGCGGTAGCCGTTCCCATGAAGGATGGCACTAATCTTGTCGCCGACGTCGTTCGTCCAAAGGACGACTTGAAGCATCCTGTTATCCTAATTCGTACTCCCTATGGCAGAAAAGCTAGTGCTTTGGAAGGCGATTTTTGGGCTTCAAGAGGATATGTTCTGGTGAGCCAAGATGTTCGTGGGAGGGGGAGCAGCGACGGGTTGTTCGATCCATTAATCGCAGAGGTTTCCGATGGAAAAGACACGCTCGACTGGCTCGTCGCACAACCATGGTGCGATGGAAAGGTGGGAATGATTGGAGGTTCGTACTTGGGATATGTACAATGGGCGGCGGCGGTTACTCGTCACCCTGCGCTTAGATGCATCATTCCCCAAGTCTCCCCTCCTAATCCGATGCAAAATTTTCCTTGGGACCACGGTGCATTCATGCTTGCGCCAAACGTCTGGTGGAGCCGTGTTGTCAAAGACAAAGATGCTGATATGAGCGGAGCATTAGCAGCCGTAAAGGGAACGGAACACTTTTTTGACTTGCCGATTACGAAGATTGACGATGCGATGTTAGGAAGGAACATACCGTTCTATGACTCATGGGCGAAACGAACCCAAATGAGCGATTGGAAGGGAGCTTTTCGAGCTGAGGACATTGGAAAAGTAACGATTCCGGTATTGCACGTGAGTGGAATTTGGGACGGAGACGGCATTGGAACCAAGATTCATTGGCAAGCCTTGCGAGCTGCAGGAAGCAAGAATCAATGGCTGGTTTTTGGTCCGTGGACTCACTTTTTCAATACATCTACCGAGTTTGGTGGATTCAAATACGGACCGCATGCCATTCTTGAGCTTGATTCGGTCTACCTGCGGTTCTTTGATGCAAATCTAAAGAACATGGATGTCTTTTGGAATCAGCAACCTCGTGTTAAGGTGTTCGTGACGGGGGCTAACAAGTGGTATGAGGGCAAAGATTGGCCACTTCCTCAAGCAAAAGCACAAGCCCTTTTTCTAGGGGGATCAAGTGTTGTCGGACCGAAATCCAAGGGCCAGTTGCTCACAAAGGTTTCTTCAACCAGGAAGGATTCCTACATTTACGACCCAAACCACCCCAAATTCAAGCCGAAAGACATCGAAGTTGGACAAGAAACTAGCATGCTGTTTAAAGCAAGTGACATGGACAAAAACGATGCGGCCTTTGCGAGCGCCCCATTCAAAGTTGATACAATTGTCACAGGGCCCATCAAGTTAGAAGCATATGTTTCGACCACAGCAAAGGACGCAACTTTTCACGCGATGATTTTAGACGAGTATCCCAACGGCGATGCTCGGCTATTGGGTTTACCAGGTACAAAACGTGTCTGGTATGAACTTGGCAAACCGGGTCCAATTGTGCCAGGAAAGGTCTATAAAATCACAATCGAACCTTGGGAGATCGCACATTTGATTCCGAAAGGGCACCGGATATCCGTTGTCTTGACAAGCGATATGTTCCCTCAATTTGCTCGAAATCCTGGCACAGGCGAACCTGAGTGGAAGGCGACAAAGCTCGTGAAAGCCAAACACACTTTGCATTGGGGCAGACGCTATCCGAGCAAATTGTCCTATTTTGTTTTTAAGCCGTGAATAAGAGCTACTTGTCAGCTCTGGCAGCAGCCAAGGGACTGAGCCCATCGCCAAAGGAACTTGATCGAGTTTCAAAGTCCTTTGGCGAAGAGGCAGCAAGATGGGCTTTTACTCAGTGGGAGCTACGGGAAAGGGCTATGGGGCGCTTTGAAAGGGCGGAGGAAATGTTCTTTACACGCGAAGCTCTAGAGCAAGCGAGCCACCCTGCAATTGCGAGATATCGCGCATCCAAATTCACAGCAGGACAGTGGGTGGTCGATCTAACTTGCAGTATTGGTTCCGACCTAATTGCACTTGCAGAACGGGGACCGACCTTGGGAATCGATATCGACGAAGAGAGATTGGAATACGCTCAGTCAAATTTGGCTGCTTGTGGTCTGTCTGCTCACCTTTCCAAGAAAGACTGCCTTTCTTTTGACTGGGAATTCGATCTCGCAGTTGCAGACCCATCTCGTAGGTCCGATGGTAAGCGGGTTACTAGAATCTCGGAGTATTCACCCGATCCAACCTTGTTGGCCGAGCGAATGAGAGAACTTTGGTTAGGTTGCATCAAGCTCTCGCCGATGCTAAGTGACATAGAACTTGATGATTTCGGCGGGCAGTTAGAGTTCCTCTCCTTTGGAGGCGAGTGCCGTGAGGCCGCAGTTTGGCTCGGGCGGCGTGTGGAGCCGGGTCGCTGTGCTGTTCATATTGAGTCTGGGGAGGTGCTGGAATCAAACACATTTTTTTGCAAAGGCAATTCCTCCTTTTTCTTGTTTGAAGCTGACCCTGCAGCGATTCGTGCCCATTGCCTTGGCACACTTTGCTCGGAATTTGGCCTTGCGAGGCTGGGCGATTCTAACGGCTATCTGACAGGCCCAACACGTGTCAGTTCTGTGTGGCTTACTGTGTATCGCATATTAGGCGAGTGTAAAGCCGATGATAAAGCGCTCAAGTCTAGTCTTCGCGAACTCGATGCAACCATAGACGCAATCAAATCGAGAGTTAAGGGGATCGAGCCTGAACTGGTTCGAAGAAAGCTGCAATTAGATGGAAATCGCGGAGTTATTCTGGTTGCATATCCAGTTGGCAAAAGCCACCGCTGGCTTATTGTTGAAATTCTTTAGAATCAGTTGAATAATGCCCCTAAAGAATACGGGGAACGAATCCGAGAATCCTATTGGGACGCCCATTGGCATTTCCCAAAAACCTAAAGTGAGTAGTGAGAGATGCGGGTTCGAAACATTGAGTGCCAGTTAGCCCAAGGACAAGTTCGAAGATATTTGAACGGCGATCCGCTTTCCGATGTCGCAGTCGAGCAATTGGAAGACCATTTGGGCGAATGCCCAGATTGCAATGAGTTCTTTCAAGACTGCAAGCAAGAATTAATTGAAGATAAAGCCGAATCTGAGATCGAAGAGGAAGTCTACGCGCCCGCCCAATCTTCTGCTTCCTCCGAAATCTCAGCGGTTCCTCGATTTCTCGTTGATGCAATTCGCCAGAAACGTGAAACATTGGATAAAGTCGTAAAGCCAATCGCAACTCATGCGGTCATCAACGACGTCCGAGAAGAAAGGCAGTCCTTTAAGTCGTATACGAAACCGCTTGCCTATTCAATCGTTCTTGCCGGAGTTTTGATTGCGATGAGCACTTTCATGCGTGATCCCTCAAGAGTCCTGGGAGACCGAGTGGAAACCGCGCTGCCGGCTGCAAAGGCCGCCATTGTCGGCCCTACAACGCTTGCTTCCTCTGAAGGCTCGAGTTCGACAGTGCCAAAGTCAGATCAATCGGAACTCGTTACGACGATTCCTGAGACGAATTCAACGACACCAACATCAGAACAACCTAAAACTGGCACGAATAATCTGGAATCGAAGTCAGTTACTACAGATTCAACTTCCAATGAAGCTCAGAAGATGAAGACCGCAAATCCTCCTGATACGACTTCGGGGAAACCAGCAACTGCGAATTCAACTTCTGGCAACACAGCTTCAGTAGTCGCACCGTCGCCTCGCCGAAGAACCACGAACCGGAGATCGGCACCAACTCGACCCGTTGCTAGAAGGCAACGCCCCGTTGCTAAACCCGTAGTCAAAGCACCTGCATCTAAGCCAGGAATTAGAGTCTATGACGATAATGGCAACCCTATTTCAAATCGTTAAGTGAGTCAAAACCATGTTGAAACGAAACCTAATTTCAGTAATCATCCTATTGTCCGCCGGATTCTCTTTCGGACAGGCTTCGGCGATTACGAAAGACGCTGGCGGAATGATCACGATCAGTTCTCGCGGCAACGACGTGCGAATGGTGGTCCACGATCTTTTCACGCAAAACGGGAAGAATTATATCCTTGAATCAGGTGTGAAGTATCAAACGCTTTATCTTTCGCTCACAGGCGTTGAATTTGACGAGGCACTCTTTCAAATTTGCCGATTAGCGGATTTGAAATTTGATGTCCAAAACGGCATTTTTTATATCAATAAGGCTGTAAAACCAGTTGAAAAGAAACCCGACAGCAAGGTGCCAGCTATCCCAGAATTTGAACCCATTGATCCGAAGCCTGCAAAAATCGAACCTAAATTACTTCCAAAGGCAGAATTGAAAGGGACACTTCCGACAAGCGTCTTAACAAAACGGGTGACCACAAGGTACGAAAAGGTGAACATTCGCGACCTAATGGCGGAATTTTCGAAACAAACCGGATTCAAACTTGAAGTTGACCCAAAAATACCGGAATATAGAATTGACGCTTACTTGATCAACACATCCTTGAAATACGCTCTTGATCTCATCTCAAACGCCGCAGGGCTGAGATATCGCTTCACGAATCGAATGACGATAGAGATCGTGCCGATCCTCTCGCTTGCAACTGAGGCGAACAACACCAAGAAGACTGACACGAAGACCGGCCATTGATTCAACTCTTCCAACCTTGACCTCCACTTTGCCTCGTTCAAATCTTGAACGAGGCATCTTTTTCTTTATCGCCGCTGAAAGTGCCAAAATAAGGCTCATGGCAGGCCATAGCAAGTGGAAAAACATTCAGCATCGTAAGGGCAGGCAAGATGCATTGCGAGGAAATCTGTTCACAAAGCTCAGTCGCGAGATCATCGTGGCTGCAAAAGTTGGTGGAGGCGACCCTTCTGCAAACGCTAGGCTTCGACTCGCAATTGATAAAGCAAAGGCCGCATCTGTGCCCGCAGACAACATTGATCGAGCGATTGCAAGAGGTACCGGCCAAATTGAAGGCGCAGATTACGACGAGTTAACTTACGAAGGCTATGGGCCCGGCGGTGTGGCAATCATCGTGGAAACGTACACGGAAAACCGAACTCGAACCGTTGCAGACGTTCGTCATGCATTTACAAAATGCGGCGGAACACTAGGTGAAAATGGCTCGGTCGGTTGGCAATTTAGGCGAGTCGGCCAGATATTTGTTGCAAAGGACGGTCTGGACGAAGATC
>JANNJE010000028.1:0-2999 GCA_031405735.1 Armatimonadota bacterium
CCGGACGATGCAGAAGCTCGTTCCGACCCGGCGATTCTACTTCCTGACGTTGCGGAGTACATTCCAACCCCAAACTCAACTTCAACTTCTTCGCAATGGTTTAAGGACGGCAAGAAGAAGGACTCGAACTAGTTTCCGTTGCGATAAGTATTGGCAACGGACCAAATCCGTACACCTTTTGGAAGCTGACTTGATAGATCTCATCCAGGCTTTCCGACTCGAGGACAGTTTGAGCTGAATCGTTTAGCTTAACTCGACCAATATCCAACACGACTATTCGGTCGGCCACAGATGCAGCCGATTGAAAGTCGTGCGTCGCAAGAATCACAGTCTTCCCTTCGGAACGCAGTTCTCGAATCAGCGTTTCGATCTGCAAACGATGTGAGATGTCCAAATGCGATGTCGGCTCATCCATGAGGACAATTTCGCACTCCTGCGCAAGTGCCCGAGCAATTAGAACACGCTGCATCTCACCACCACTTAGTTCCGTTGCGGGGCGATCTTTCAAACTTCCGCATCCGGCTCGCACCATTGCGTTTTCAGCGATTTTCAAGTCCGCATCTGATTCGTAAAGCCCGTCTCCAAACGAAGTTCGAGCCATCAATACCATTTCCAAAACTGAAAATCCAAACCGAGCTACTTCTTGCTGAGGCACGTAGCTTGCCGTCTTTGCAAGTTGTTCCGTTCCAAGTCCGAAAAGCGATTCTGAAAACAAAGAAATTGAGCCTGCAAACTTAGGAACTGAATTGCAAATGGACTTTAAGAGCGTGGACTTGCCGCTCCCATTTCGACCCATGATGGCAGTCACGCTTCCCTTTGCTGCGCTCAAATCAATATCAAAGATCACTGGCTTTCCGCTGTAACCTGCTGACAACCCTCTGATTTCAACAGCAACATTATCCGAGGTCATTCTCAAGCATCCCCTTTCCAAATGCCTTGAACATTTGAGCATAAGAGCCATCAGACTCCATCAATTCTCGGTGCGACCCCTGTTCGATCAATTCGCCTCGTCGCAGGACAAGAATTTGATCGGCTCTTGCCGCTGTCGTCAAGCGATGGGCAATAAACAATGTAGTCCGCGATTGGATTGCTTCATCAAGAGCAGCTTGAACAGCCTGTTCGCTGTGGGCATCTAGTGCACTCGTTGCCTCATCCATGAGAAGCACAACAGGTTCGCGAACAAGTGCTCTAGCAATCGAGAGCCTTTGCTGTTCGCCACCCGAAAGGCCTGTCCCTTGCTCGCCAATTTCACTTTCAATCCCCTTTGGCAAAAGAGCGATGAACTGATCCGCGTGTGCAATACGTGCCGCCTCTTTCAATTGCGCAATGGTGGCAGTTTGATTCCCTAAACGAAGGTTTTCTGCAATTGAGCCCGCGAACAAGAAGTTCTGCTGAGGAACAACTCCAATCTGCGACCGAAGCCAAGCTTGATCAAGCTCCCGAATGTCAGTTCCATCAAATGTGATCCTCCCTGATGTGGGGTCATAGAAGCGCAACACGAGATCGGCAATTGTGCTCTTGCCAGCCCCGCTAGGCCCTACAAGGGCAAGGCTAGTTCCGGGCTCAAGGGAAAACGAAACATTTTTCAGTGCCTCAGTGCCGTCTGCATAAACAAAACTGACACTTTCGAATACAATTCTGCCTTTTGGATTCTCGACGGTCAAAGTACCTTTTGCCTCGGCGTGTTCTTCAGGCAACTCGAGTAGCTGGCTATAGATTCTGTCCGCAGCAGCTTGAACCTGGTTATAGGTGCTGTTTACATTGCCAAGTGCTCGAAAGCCCTGATTGATCACATCGAATGCCAACATGAGTGCCGCCAATTCAGAAATTTGCAGTCGCCCTTGAAACGCAAACTGTCCACAAACGAACAGAACCAATGCCAAAGCTACGGCTCCAATGAGTTCCACCATTGGACGCAGGGTCGCGTACCTCCTAGCGGCGCGCATTTGACTGTCTAGTGCTTTCGTAATCGAAGACTCGTAGGACTTTGCGACAACGGCCTCTGCTCCAAACGCCTTTATCACTCTGGTTCCTAAAATGGCCTCAGTAGTGACCGCGTTGAGCTCTGCCAAGTGCTCCTGCACGGCGGCTTGTGCCTTTCTCATTCGCCTTCCATTAGATTGAATGAACAGCCACATGAACGGAAAAGTACCGACTGCCATCAGCGACAAATAGGGTTGCGTAATCAGGATATAGGTGAACGCTGCACCTGCCTTAACCGGGCCTTCGATGGAATCTCGGATGATCTGAACTGCGTTTTGATAAACGCTGACATCGTTATTGAGAATGCTCTGTATCTCGCCCGAACGAGTTTCGTTGAAGTATGAAATCGGCAATTTCTGAACTTTCTGAAACATTCTACGGCGTAAATCGGCTGCAAGATCATTTGCAGCTTGTGTAAGAAATAAGTTTTGCCCTCGTGCGAAAAAGTACTTTAGCGCATAAATCCCAACAATCAGAACGCAAAGCCACGATAACCGAGAGAGTGCTTCTTGCGGCGAATTCTTCCGTTCTCTTTGTGCATCTCTGTAAGCATTCCTTACTTCAGCCGATGTCCGTTTTAGCGAAGCCGCCATTTTGTCAACGAGCTTAGACTCGGACTTGATGCCAACGGGATCAGATGACGAGATGCCGCCTATCATGCTCTGCGGAGCAGCGTCTTGCACGGCGCTTACAGATTGCTTGACTAACTCAATAGTTGATGTAGTAAGAATTGCAGCGATCAAAACACACAAGAGTCCCCATCCAATTACCTTTCGCTGCGATTTGAGGTCGCTGGAAAGTCTGGGGTCGAGTTTCTTAAAGAGGTGCAGCGCCAAATTTCACCAAGGACTAGGATACCAATTCGAGCTTTGCCAAGCTTTGCACCAATTTTTTGACTCCAGTAACGCCGGGAAATGCGACTGTAACTTCGCAATCGTCCTTCAGCGGATTGCAGGCAACTACAACCCCGATTCCGAATTTGCCATGTTTCACCCTTTCGCCAACCTGGAAAGGTG
>JANNJE010000029.1:0-7151 GCA_031405735.1 Armatimonadota bacterium
AGGATCAAGAAAGTGGTTACGCCATCATTTTTCTGCGCATGGCTGAGGGTGTACCGCATACGGACGACCACGCGATCGAGATGAGAATTGATCGGACGAATGGCAGGTTGCAAACGTACGGTTTGCTTGCAAGTGACATTCCTGCCCGTCCCGAATCGGTTCAGCCCAATATCTCACAAAGTGAAGCCCGTACCCAAGTTACTGGCTCGATCTTTTCGCGATACCCGAGCCTCGAAGTGTTGAGCGAAGCTCAGACATTACGACTTGGAATTTGGAGGCCCGAACTCGCTGAAAGGTCGTACACATTCCGTAACCTGACGTCTGCACAACTCCAGTTGGCTAACGAGAACAAGGGACTACTGGTGTATTGGGGAGTTTTTTGCAATAATCCAGATTTACCTCGGTCTACCATGGGATTCAAGGTCTACATTGATGCGCGAACGGGGCGCGTTCTGGCATCCCAAGACATCGTTTCTAGCGGCTTCGGCGGAGGTTCAGCAAGGAAACGAGCACCGTTTGGCTGGGACATTTCTCAAACACAAATCGAAGTCACTTCAGGTTCCAAGAGAGCAAATGTCGAAAATGCTCAAATTGATTTAGCAAGCCCACTATTGAAAGCAGAAAAAGGCAAAAAAGTCATCGTTCATTTTGGAAAGGTGTATCTCCGATGCCAGTTCCTTCCAAAGTCCGGCCTCTTAGCGACCGAAAGAGACGGTATTCGATCCTTTGGAAAGCCGGATGCCGCCTTATTGAAAGCTTTGAAAGGATTGTGGAAAGTTCATTGAAATGTTGTCATGTTTAGGACAGGATAAATCCTGTTGAGCGAATGAACAACAGGATGAATCCTGTTCTACGGTTCGGAATGTGGAAAAATAAGTGCGTTTTCCACCTGAATGTGGAAAAATAAGTGTTGCAATCCCAAACACAGATGGCACAATGTTACGACGTCGAATCTTCCAACCCGATTCTGCGTATCTATTCTTAGAGGCATCAACAATTGGATATCTTAAGACTTCTTGAACAATTGGACGAAATGGTCTTGGAAAAACCCAAGCGCTTTATGGGCGGAGTTTGGGGGCTCAACGAAGACGAAGTAAAGATGCAAATCGCCAAAATTCGGGCTTCGCTTCCGACTGAAATCAAGCAGGCGGTTGCTAAAGTCCGCGAATCAGAGCGGATCGTTGAAGGTGCAAAGGAAGATGCCAGCCAAACAATCGAGACCGCCAAAAGAGAAGGGGATCGAACCCTTGCAGAGGCTCGCAAGGAAGCTGAGCAGATCGTGGAAGCAGCACGAGTCCAGCAGCAACGAATGGTTGCCGAGAACGAGATTCTCAAAATTGCAAAATCGCAAGCAGACGAAATTCGAAATGCTGCCGACAAAGATGCGATTTCTATGCGGCGCGGAGCCGAAAAATACGCTCACGACGTGTTAACTAAGGTGGAAGACGTTGCTGGGAAAGTTTTGAATGCCGTCGAACGTGGCAAGCAAGACCTCGAACGGCCAATGCCTGAACATGCCATTGTAACTCCACGCGAACGGGTAAGGGTTTAGAATTCTCTCCTCATTTCATCCCTTCTCCCTAAACAACAAGGCCTTTTGCGAAAGCAGGAGGCCTAACTCTTTTTGACGCCCTTTTTTCAATTTTCGACCTCTGTCGTCTCCTAGCTGTGGCAAAAAAGCGATCTTACGTTTCAATTCGGTAGAGAATTTGCGGCTATTCGCGAAACCGCCCGCAAGATTGCATGTGTTGCTTCCGAAAATCAATATTGGGACTATAGATGAGTTTGGGGCATTGGAATCGAGTTGGAGTCGTATTGGCGCAAAATGATGCGTATGCGTCTTACTACGTCGAGGCGCTGGAATACGCCGGAATTTCCTGCAAAGTTGTCGAAAGACTCGATCACGCCACGTTCCATGAGTTTGACACGCTGCTCTTCTGCGGATACGGCCAAATCCCGAGCACGCTAAAACCTGATTTGAACCGATGGCTAGCGGAAGGCAATTCGGCGGTTTTTTCCGGAAGTGCTTGGGGGTCTGAACTTGAACTAGGTCTGAAACCGCCTGGGCAACATATTTCTATAGGCTGGTTGGAAAACGACATCCTTTCAAGATATTGGCCGGAGAATTGTGAAACAGCTAAATTTTTCGGCGGCACATCGCACTTTTCAACAGATTCAGAAGTGTTAGCGACGACAACAAATGGAGATGCCGCCCTCACATTGAAGCGAAACGGGAAAGGAGCCGCATGGTTTTTTGGCCCGCACGTCGGTCAAACAATTTCATTCATTCAATTTGGGCGCAGCGTCGAGACCGATGGAATCTCCGCTGTAGACGGCACGGCACGTCTCGATGATGGAATTCATCGAGCTGAAGACGGAATTACGCTGAATTTCGAAACAGATCGCATCACAGACCCACGAACTCCGACGCCATTTTTTGCCCATGCTCATGCAGACCGGATTCGGGAGATTTGGATTCGAACGGTCATCGCAGCCATGGAGGCAACTGGAAAACCCTTTGTGATAACTTGGCCTTGGCCGAATGGAGCCGACTCGGTGGCAATGCTGACTATTGATTGCCCTCAGGCTGATCCAGATACATTTCGGACAGTGAGCCGAATCATCGGCAACATCGGCGGCAGGCCAGCATGGATGATCGGCCATCCGGGATTGCCAAGCGACATGTATCGCAATATTCGCGGCGCCCTTCAAGAAGTTGGACTGTTGCTCACGATCAACTCAGACTCTGACTGGGATCCTGAAAAAGCAAAAATCCAGCACGTTTCTTTGACTCGCTCCTCGTCCTTTCGCCACGTAGATGCGATAAGAGCCGAAAATGGCCGGTGGGAAGGTTATATGCAACCTTACGACATGGCCACGCGATCTGGGGCAAGGCTTTTTGTGAGCAAAGGCGGAAGGCAGCCAGGCGCAGCGGGATTCACTTTTGGCTCTTGCATTCCAACAGCGCCTTGGAAACGAGATGGAACCCGTTACGATGTGTTCGAATTGCCCTATTTGGCATTCGTTCCGGGATTTCCCGATGCTGCTGCCGAAGCAATACTCACAGAGGTACAGGCTCGAAATGGTTGCTTCCACATGGCAGCGGACTTGCGCGGTGTCTGTGAACCTGGTGCGCAATCCACTTTGCACAGGCTCATCTTGATCGCTCGACAGTCCGGATTGAAGTTCGTCCTTCCTTCCCAAGTCGCCCACCACCAAAAGCAGCGAAGGCAACTGAGAATCGCACCGTTCTTATCAGGCGAGGTATCAGGATTTAGCGCAACGACTCCCAACGATGTTGAAGGTATGAACTTCCTCATTGGCGGCGTTGCGGAACTCGAACCGGCTATAAACGGCAATCCCATTCGCGGGCGCGTCGTCCAACGATTTGGGACAAATTTGTGGACGCTAACGATTGATTTTGAGAGCAAGCGTACGGTCGGGGTTGAAATCCGTGGGGAATTGCTCAAAAACGCAGCCTAGGCAGGCTTTCTTGCCACAAACATAGCTTCGATTTCATCAAGCTTTATCGGACGCTTGCCCCATTCGCCAGCGGTTCCTCCCCAGATGTTGACGACTTCAAATCCGACATGGCGCAGCAAGGCAACGATTTCGGGAGGGATAAATAACCTTTCCCGAATCACGATCTGCTGCTCGCCTTCTGGCAATTTCCAGGTGTCCTGGTAATGCGACACCATCGAAGCTGGATCGAAGGCTCCAGCCGCAACGGCTTCATCGGTCATTTGGCGAATCGTCATATACCCATTCAATGCAGTAAGGACAAACCAGCCTCCTGGTTTTAGATGCTCGAAAGCAGTTCGCAAAATGGCGAGGTCATGTCCGATGGGGTCTTCGCCCGGATTAACTAGGCCAAAACCGCCTTCGCAGAGGCAAACGACCAGATCGTATAAACGGCTATTTCGAAAGGTGCAGGCGTCTGATTCAATAAGTTCAACTTCGACACTCGCTTCAAGCGAGTTCGATCTTGCCTCGTCCAGCATTCCGGGAGAGATGTCAACTCCCGTAGCCTTATAGCCGCGCTTCGCGAGTTCGATGGAATGGCGCCCAACTCCGCAACCGATATCAAGCACCGAATTGCCCGGCGACAACGAACAAATCTCTTCTAAGAAAGTGACTTCAGTTGAAGTCCACTTGGTGAAGACGTTCTCCGAATATCTCGGCGCATGTCCATCAAAAAGCTCTTTCCACGTCCGCTGGTCGGGCATGGGACAATTATGGTCGGTTTCAGGAGTGCGTCATATCCTCAAAGCGTGGCGTTTCCCAACGAAGCCGATCCAAAATTCACGCCAAACCTCTTGCACCAAATCGAAACTGACTTGTACTTTTCTGCCTTGAATTCTGCCGGCAATTCGTAATTCTGGTCACCGATATTTCCCTTTATCGAACCTAAATCAATCGTTTCGCTATCGTTCACGTCCTGCGTTCCCGAAACCATCTCTTTTGCAACAAGCACTACATGAACGTCTGGGCCGTTTGAGGTCTTAAAGTTGCTCAGGCGCAGAAAATGCTTACCATTTTTGCCTTTGACAACTTCTGCCATGCCCATCGTTTCGTGTGCGTCCGAGACAAAACTTCCCGATGAAATTTTCATAGCCAATGCAATTGCAGATTCACTTACGGTTCGATTTGTGAACAATGCATCCGGCCGGAACAGGTAAAAGCCAATTCCAGCAACTGCTACAGCGACAACGATAATTAGTTTTTTCTTCATTTTGCGATTCCCTCGAATTCGTTGTGAAAAGGCAAATTTCAGTTTCGAAGTTCCGCAACGTGCAAAAAAGTCCCAGGACGCTATATGATGGAACTATGCTTGCCGCCACTTTTTTCGGCCTTTTGTTTGCTTCAACTATTAACGATCAACGAGCCTTGTCAGAGATTTCGCCCAAAAATGGAATGGTGATTCGAGCCAGTTCTCGCATCAAATCAGGCTCGTTTCTACTTCCAAACAAAGACGTGAAGGGCGAAACTGGTGCAGTTTCGATCATTGGCAACAACATCACCGTTGATTTTCAGGGTGCCGAGATTTCAGGAACAGCAAAAACGACTGAGCCAGACAAGCGAATCGGAACCGGGCTATTTGTCAAAGGCAGCAATATCACGATCAAAAATGCGAAAATTCGCGGATTCAAGCAAGGGATCGTGGGCCGCGATTCTAACCGCTTGAGGCTAATTGACTGCGACCTTTCCTACAATTGGAAGCAGCACTTGCTCTCTACCGAAGAGAAAGAAGACGGCGCGGATTGGATGAGCTATCATCACAACGAAAAAGATGAGTGGCTAGGATATGGAGGGGCAATCTACCTTCGAAATTGCGACAACTTTGAAGTCAAAGGATGCAAGGCTAACGGAGGACAGAACGCTCTGATGATGACGAACTGCAACCATGGGCTCGTCTGGAATAACAATTTTTCGTTCAATTCTTCGCTCGGTATCGGCATGTACCGGTCTTCGGAAAACCGCATCATGCACAACAAGGTGGATTGGTGCGTTCGGGGATACAGCCACGGCGTTTACAATCGGGGGCAAGATTCGGCTGGAATCCTGATTTACGAGCAATCGAATAAGAATGTTTTTGCCTACAACTCGGTTACTCATGGAGGCGATGGATTCTTTCTATGGGCGGGGCAAACAACCATGGACAACGGCAAAGGTGGCTGCAATGATAATCTGCTTTATGGAAACGACTGGAGCCATGCTCCCACGAACGGAATCGAAGCTACATTTAGCCGGAACACCTTTGCGAACAATCTAATCATGGAGTGTTGGCACGGCATTTGGGGCGGCTACAGCTACGAAACCAAGGTGATCGGCAACTACTTTGCGTACAATTCGGAGGCTGTCGCATGGGAACACGGGCAAGACAATTCCTTCCTTGGAAATGTGTTCTTTCGAGATAATACGATCTTGAACATTTGGCAGAACGCTTCTCAAGACCCCAATTGGGGCTACCCAAAGAATCGCGACACGAGGAGCAGGGACTACCGAGTCGAAGGAAACTTTTTTGCAGAAACTCCTGGATTTGCCGTGTCGCTCCGCGATACACTCAATTTCAAAGTTGGTACAAATCAATATTCAAATCTCAAAGGAATGTTTGATCTTCGAGGAAATGTTAAGGGATATTTTCACCCCGAAATCGAACTAAAGAAGTTTAAGACCTTTTCAAAACCGACCAATCGAGCGATACCCTATGAGGAAACCACCTTTCGCACTGGCCCCTATCCTATTTCAAGCGTGATTGGGCACATTTCGATCAACGGATTGGGTACCGAGCTTCCAGCAATCATACAACCCAGCGGAAACCTGATCCTCCCATATCCAGACGGAGAAGCGGGCTATCCAAACCGATTTCGAACTAATTGGAACCCGCTGAAGAACGGAGTTGGGCAAAGAATTGCAATCGGAACGGAGCAGGCCGGCAGAAACCTGCCATCTGTGTCAAAGGACGCATTGGCGCTTGCACCAATCCCATTAAAGGGCGGAATAGACCCTTTCTTTCGATCAGGGGATCGCAGGGGCAGAAAGTACATTCTGGTTGATGAATGGGGGCCTTACGATTTCAAAAGACCCATCGTAGCTCGATGCAAGTTGAATAAGGAGAAAAGTTCAGCAGGATCACAGATTTTTGAAGGCGAAATCTGGGGGCCAAGCGGTGATTGGAAGGTTGTCAACTCGAATAACTGTTCTGTCACGCCGGATCATGGGGACATGGGCGCAAGAATTCGCATCGTGTCTAGGGGATCATCGGGCCAATATTCGGTAACTTTCGAATATGTTGGGGAGCAAACGACAGATTATCGTGGCATCGTAGCTCCCGCAGGAAAACCGGTTCGATTTTCTTGGCAGAAGTTTGAAATTGGCATTGACTGGCATGTTCGTTGGTTCGCATGGGACAAGTCGAAACTTGACGATCCCAAAGCCAAAATGCCTCGATTTGAAGAAGTTGTTTCCGAAAGTGAACTTGTAAAACCAATCGCAGAAACCAGGGTCGCAAAGCTCGATTTTGCATCTGGCAGTTCACCGTTTGCAAATGTCCCCGACATGATGGGAATTCTCCGCCCGTTTATTCTTCCAGCGAGCTGTGTCGTGACACCACGCAACACCAAGTTCGCGCAGCGCAGAGCCGTATGATT
>JANNJE010000030.1:0-9046 GCA_031405735.1 Armatimonadota bacterium
GTTCAAGAGCCCCAGATTCTGGAGAGACCGTCCAAAGGAGAACAGCGGCAAGTTCTGCGACGCTCGCGATTTCATGAACTGCGGCGTAGGCTAGCGGAACAACGGACTGGTTCATGTTCAAGGCCCGTCCGATCTTTTTAAGCGCATCCGACTCTCGCGAATGAATTATCGCTTGGCGTTTGGCTTGCTTTTCTTCTCCAGCATAGGTGACCATGATCATTACGCCCCGTGGGCCATCGGCATCATTTGCTGCGACGTAGAACCGGTATCCGTCGTAATAGAGCGACCCATGAACTCCTTCAAATGCGCTCTGGACAAGAGGGCCAATTTCAGTTAGAAGCGTGCTTTCCCCAGTTCGAAACCACCGAAGCCGTTTCGCTAAACCCCAAGCCCTTCTGACAGTTCCGTGCAGATCAAGCCAGGCAACGCCAAGCACATCGGGATCCATAGTCCCGACAAGAGGCGGTTCGCTAAGTTCAAGCGCAAGTGGCGGATTATCAGTCTGCCGAAGCAAAAACGGAAATCCGTTTAGCGTGTCGCGCTTGCGAGGATCAACCACCCGAAATCCATATTTTTGAAGAGCCGCCAGCAGTTCTTCGTTTAAGTTGGAATCGGCCAATACACTCTAATTTTCGGGTTGATTTGATCTGGCTTCGCTCGTAATCCTATGGGCTTTTGAACAAGGCAATTGAAGCGAGTGCGAAAATTTACCGAACCTTAGGCGCCGTAAAAGCATCAATCAAGCTAGAATGATCGGAATGCATCGGTTTTTTGTTTGTTTTCTTTTTGGGCTGACTTTGTTGCTGGCAGCAGGTTGTGGAGGCAGCGGCAGTGGGCCTTCCAACCTAAATTACGTTACGAATTGGAGCGGCACAGACGCAGGAGGCATTACGGGCGCTTCGCAACGCGTCGCCATGTATTCGCTTGACGGACTTTTGTTGTCTTCAGCTGTCCTTAACAACCCTGGCGGGTCGTTGCAATCGTTTCAGTTCTTTTTGCCGAATGGATCCTATCATCTGTCGGTTGAGCTTTATGCATTAGCCAACCTAGGTGGCGCAAAAGTTGGCACGATTGACACTCTAGTTTCAATAAACGGAACAACCAGTTTTCGCACTGAGGTCGGAGCAGCAATCGTTGGCGCCCAAGTCACCCCGGCAACAGCAACATTTCAAGTACAAACTAGCAAACAGTTCTATGCAGCCGTTACCGCTGCATCCGGCCACGTAACATTCTCGGAACCCAATGGCTTCACTTGGCAAGCGTTCGGCGGGCATGTCACCGTCAACGAAACCGGGCTCGTACTTGCCACATCGGAAGGCACAGGTTCAATTCGTGCAACGCACGGACTGTCGGGCGAATTCAACAGCGCAACCTACACGGTCGAGCCATTTGAGACAACAACCACCAAATGGACGGTTCTTGTTTACATCAATGCGGCAAACGATTTGTATCCGTTTTCGACGCTAAACATGAACCAAATGGAAGCGGTTGCCCAGAATCCTGACGTTCGATTTGTAGTCCAATGGAAGCAAAGCCAGAGCCTATTTCCGGCATCCAGTTTCAACGGCACCCGACGGTATTTGGTAAAGCCAGATACAACAAATCAAATTGCAAGCCAGCTTGTACAAGACATGGGAAGCGGAGTTGATATGGGGCAGCATTCGACTCTCCTAGACTTTGTCAATTGGGGTGAGACCTATTTTCCAGGCACGAGGACCTGCCTAATCGTTTGGAATCACGGCAACGGCTGGCGAAGGCGCCCCGCGCCCGATGAACCTATTTCAAGGGCAGTCAGCTATGACGATGAAACCGGAAATGCAATCCAGATTTGGCAATTGGGCCAAGCGCTTGGCAGCAACCACTTCGATATTCTTGCTTGGGATGCGAGCTTGATGCAGATGCTTGAAGTGGCTTATGAAGTGGAAGATCAAGCTTCTTATGTTGTTGGAAGCGAAGAGAGCCCTCCAGGTGAGGGTTACCCCTACGATCTCATTTTTCAGCAATTTCGGGACAACCCCGACAATTCTACAGCGTTACTGACAAAGGCATTTGTAGACGGAATGCTCGCTGTGCCTTCTTATGCGACGCGAAAGATTACGCAGAGCGTTCTGGATACTTCCAAGCTCGATGATCTTTCCAATGCAATCAGCCAATTTGGCACAGCATTGCAAGCCAATTCGGGAACTTTGAGTTCGGATACGATCGCGATTCGCAATCAATCGCAAAGCTACAGCCCCACTTCCAATCGCGTGTTTCGAGATTTGATTGATCTTTGTGACAGATATTTGGCACTATCCGGCCTGCCTATAGCCGTCCAAACTGCCGCCCAAGACACAAAAACGGCTGCACTTGCAGCACTTGTTTGGGAGGGACACAACACTCATTCCCCAGGTAGCAGGGGAATCTCGATTGACTTTTCATCTGGCACTACGTTCGCCCCCTCTGCCGCCGACTATGCGAATCTAAAACTGGCGCAATTGACGCAGTGGAACGAATGGCTGACGGTTGCTCCATGACTTGGATGAAATGGGTGATTCGTGACCCAGGTAAAACCGAGTTAGCGAATCATCCAATTCACCCAAGTCATCCCAGTCACCCGCTTCATCCCTATCACCCAAGTCAAAAAAGGGCCGATCGGCGAAATCGGCCCAGGGTTGGAGGGTATTTGGAGGGTATTTGGCGACTGTCGGCGCTGCGTTTAGCTTTATGCGCTGACATGAGGGTTGTTCCTGAATTGTGAGCCTCAGTTTCCTTCGATTTGTACCTGGAGAGTGAAAACGGGGAGGAATACCTGGGACGGCATAGAACTCGTTTAGTCTGACGTGCAACGCTGCAACAAGAGGATTCGTTGATTTCTTGGTGTAGCAAACAGCGATTCATCAATGGAAGGACCAGTTTTTGGAATAGTTTTGGTTGGCGTATTACTGCTTGTTGCTTATCTGGTGTCCTTGAACCACCGAATGGAGGAGCAGAGAGCGGCAGAACTTGCTGCGTTTGCTGGTGAACTTGGATTTCAATTTCGGCGTGAAGGTACGTCCGAATTTGTAACAGAAGGTTTTTTTGCGCAGCTCTTTTCCTTTGCCAGCCCAACTGAGACTTCTCGCCTCTTATCGATGGTAGAAAACTTCAAACCATTCGGGGTTGGAAGCTCTAGGGCAATCTCAAATCTAATTTACGGAACTCAGAACGATCTAAATTGGTACCTATTTGACTATAAATATGTAACGAGTTCAGGCAAATCCACCCAAACTCACAACTTCAGCGTTGTCATTGTCAGAGTGAAACTTGGTCTTCCGTCACTGACCATAACTCCGCAAAATTTTCTCCATTCGCTTAGTGGGTTGATAGGCGTCCACGAAGTAAATTTTGAATCTGACGAATTCAATCAGCGCTATTTTGTTCACGGGTCGGATTCCAAGGCGATATATGACCTCTTTCATCCTCAGGCGCTCGAGTATTTCCTATCTCTGCCAGTAGAAACATGGCAGTTAAGTGGTATTTTTCTAGTTCGATATATGAAATCGCATGCTTCGTCTAGTGACTATCGAAGGTTCATGCGAGAAGTGCGCGGATTCATAGAACTTGTTCCAGAATACTTTAAAGAAGATCGAGGATTTGATGCCAATTGGAGCGACCCCATGACCGGATTTTGAGAACAATTATGAATTCAACCTCTGCACCTCAATTTGGAATGCTAACTTTCTGTGGCATCGTCGTGTTGCCTCTTATCTGGCTTGTAGCAACGCAAAATCGTTTCGTTCGGCTTGCTAATCTGATTCGAGAAAGCTGGGCAAACGTTGACGTTGCCTTGAAGCGAAGGCACGACCTGATTCCAAACCTTGTGGAAACCGTCAAGGGATATGCAAAACACGAGCAAGACACATTAGTAAAGATTGTTGCCATGCGAAATGAAGCCATGGAAGCAATTGGAAACATATGTCAAGCCGGCCCAATTGAGGCTAAATTGGGAGCCGTCGTGCATAGGCTAATTGCGGCAGTCGAAGACTATCCTGAACTCAAAGCCGACCAGCATTTTTTAGAACTGCAAAGGGAGCTAGCCAGTACAGAGGACCGAATCGCAGCCGCGCGTAGGTTCTACAACGCCAACGTTCGCGAGTTCAATACTCTTCGCGAGTCGTTTCCGTCTTCCCTTGTCGGCGGTGGAAGAACGCCTGCAGAGTATTTTGAAATTGATAATCACTCGGAACGTCTTCCTCCCAATTCAGGGATTTTCGATACTTAAACTCCGCTAAATCGGCTCCGGTTAGTTTGAGCCGCGGGTAACCTGGGCAATGCCCGAAATTGCTTTCGATCGCTACTACCGATTTGATGAACTCACTCGTCTCATCAACGAATTCGCTTCTGAATTTCCAAGCCTGGTTTCCATCGAGTCAATCGGAAAATCGCACGAGGGCCGCGATATTTGGATCGTAACAGTTACTAACAAGAAAACAGGTAATGCGCTCGACAAGCCCGCTTTTTGGGTGGATGGAAACATCCATGCAAGCGAAGTCAGCGCGTCTGCCGCAGTGCTTCACCTACTCAACAAGGTTTGCATAAAGTACGGCAAAGATGAACAGATCACATGCCTGTTGGATTCAAGAACTCTGTACTTGGTGCCTCGTTTGAACCCGGATGGGGCCGAATGGTCGCTCGAATCTCCTCCCCGAGTCGTGCGTTCCAGCACGCGCCCGTACCCTTATGAAGAAGAGGACATTGAGGGCCTTGAACGAAGTGACTTGGACGGTGACGGACGAATCCTATCCATGCGAATCAAGGACTCGAACGGCCCATGGAAAGCATGCGAAACTGAGCCTCGAATCTTGGTTAGGCGCGAGCCAACAGATGTTGGCGGCACTTATTATCGCCTAATGCCCGAAGGGCTACTTCACAATTGGGATGGAATCACTTTGCGGGCAAAGAGAATCCAGCAGGGGCTCGACATGAACCGTAACTTCCCTTCCGGGTGGCGGCAGGAGCACGACCAGTACGGCGCGGGGCCGTATCCAACTAGCGAACCCGAAATTCGGGCAGCTGTTCAAGCAATTGTGGACCGCCCAAACATTTGTGGGGCTGTGGCATTCCACACATTTTCTGGAGTACACCTAAGACCGCCAAGCAGGTATGCGGACGACGAAATGCCGAGTGAAGACCTCTGGGCGTTCCAAAAAATCGGCCAGGTTGGCACGGAAATGACGGGCTATCCGGCGATCAGCACTTACCACGAATTTCGATATCATCCGAAGGAAGTGATTACAGGCGTTTTTGACGATTGGATGTATGAACATCGAGGTGTTTTCCCTTGGATTACTGAAATTTGGTCGCCGCAAAGGCAGGCTGGAATTACAGATTACAAGTACATTGAATGGTTCCGCGAGCACCCAATCGAGGACGACATCAAGCTCTTGAAGTGGTCGGACGAAAAGCTGGATGGGTTTGGACATATTGATTGGAAGCCGTTCACCCATCCTCAGCTTGGCGAAGTGGAAATTGGCGGTTGGGACGCTCATTTTGCGTTCCGAAATCCACCGGCCAAGTTCTTGGAGGCGGAGATTTCTCCTCTCGGAGATTGGATTATTTGGCAGGCTCTCTGCTCTCCAAAGCTGGAATTGCGTGAGGTCAAAGTTGAACCAGCAGGATCAGCTTTCCGAGTTCGGGCCATCGTTCAAAATGTTGGTTGGTTGCCGACGAACGTCACTGAAAAGGCAAAGAAGAACAAGCTATGTCGGGGAGTTAGGGCTGAGATTTCATTGAGCGGTGCGCCGCTTACCGGTGCGGGCGAAAGCGCGCCAACTTGGCTTCATGGAGGCAAATTGCGGCAGGATTCTGGGCAGCTTGTGGGGCGAAACCATGTTTCCGCTGGAGGATTTGGCTACCAATTCAACGACACATCGGATGTTGCAGTTTTTGAGTGGGTGGTATCTTCGGGTAGCTATACCCTAGTTATAGAGCACGAACGTGCTGGAACAATCCGAACCACAATTTCAACCTGATTCGTCAATATTGACTTACACTTGGGTAATAATGCAGAACAAGATGGATAAGTTTCCATTTCAGCCTCGAATAGATCCCGTCGCGATGCTGTCCATAGCAGAGATTCGAGGCGTAATTGACCTTTGGCAAAGCAAGCAGAATTTGCTTGAAGTGTCCAGCACAATCAACAACACGGCCGACCTAGCCGTTGCTTTAGGAATTACGGAATACGAAGTAGCAGGTTTGCTTAGCCAGGTTCGTAAGCCGATTGCAGCAGTTCCGGAACAGGCAGCCGATGCAAAAGCAGAGAAGCGCATGTCCTGGTGGATTGCGATTCCAGCCTTACTTTTTGCAATGATGGGCTTCTGGGGGCTATTTCAACCTGCCGCTGAGGAGAACAAACCCCAAGTTGCGGCTCAAGTGCCAATTCCGGTTCGAACTGTAGCACCATCGCCCATGACTTCTGCGGACACGTCGCCGCTTAGCGCAACCAAAATTTTTTCTCCTGAACCAGTCAATCCTTCGCTCACAATTGCGGAGAAAGTGCGAAAACCTTATGGGGATGTCAAGTATTTGTCGCCAGAAGAAGTGAAAAGGAAAGCCAGAGTATACGAAGCAAAACCGCTTCCCAACTAAGGCATGCATCGCTGCGTCAAAAGAGTTTTGCCGTTTTTTGCAACACGAGCATTATTGGCAGCCGTATGCAATACAATGGAAAGCGCAATGGAAGGAATTGCAATCCAATCAGGCGAATCTGCTGAACTTGGCAGAATGACATCTGATGAGGCTCAAGCGGTCATTGATCTTTGGGCTCAACGTCAACGTCAATTTGAGGACGAGGCATCAAAGCCATCTTCGGCTGAGTTGGCGGAAGCATTGAATATCCCAAACGAACAGATATGGGCACTTTTGCATGAGGTTCGCACAATCAGTGGAGAAAAAGTTTCTGAAACAGTAGAAACTCGAAACAGTTTCAAATCTCGCTTGAAATCTTCATTTCGCTCGTGGAAGGTCGTTTTGGTCACCGCCATTTTGGCATCAATCATCACGTATTCAGTCATAGACATGACGTATGGTGTCTCCGAAGGGTCGCGCGCGATAAGAGTCATACCTAGGATTACCGGAACGTCACCTGCACCGTATGAAGGACCCACGCCGTATGTAAGGGCGTCGGACGTTGCGTTGCCAGAACTCGTTGGAGTTGAATTCGATTCGATGTCATTGGTTCCAGATTTCACATTCAGTCTCGACGGAGTAGATGCTAATCAATTGCGCATGTACCTTGAACAAGCGATAACGAAGTTCGTTTCAGCACAGAAGGAACCTGCTTTGCTGAAAAAGCCGACAAAGAGTGTGCCTAGTTCTGTTATGCGGACTCTGGCGAACATGCAGGGTGCCAAAGGATATTTTGAATTCAAAGAACTGTCTATCCGATTTCGAGATAGAACGGTCGCAACGAGAATCCCGATTTGCACGAGCAATAGTGCCGATGTCTGGAAAGTTGTAAGTGAGGAAAGAAGCCGCTTAATCAGTTCAGCAGCTCGAAAAGCAGCCAATTTGATTTTGACGGGAAGTAAGTGAACTGCACTTTGGCGCAAAGCGTTCAAACGAGAGTTTGATATCCAATCGCTGACCTAGGAGTCTGTTGCATTTAGTTTGATGGAGATTGTTTTTTTGGGAGTGCGTCGCTCATGACGGCACTTTACTTGTTCGGGTTAGCTCGGTTTGGTTCGGGGGTTCGGATTTGTCCATCACGAATCCGAATAAATCCGAACGAACCCGTGCCAATCCGAACGAAATGGAACCACAATCTGAGTTATGAAAGTTTTGGTCTTAGGCGGAACGCGATTTGTTGGACGTCATTTGGTTGAGGCATTCCTGGCCGGGAAACATGAAATCACTCTGTTTCATCGCGGGCAAACCGGCGCTGACCTGTTCGAAGGCAAAGTTCAGCGAGTCGTAGGAGACCGAAATACTGACTTAACGAACCTTGGTGAATCACGATTCGACGCAATCATTGACACCTGCGCCTACCGTCCAGCCCAAGTTCGTTCTGCGATTCAAGCACTTTCTGGCAAGGCGAATTTCTATCTCCTCATTTCGACGATCAGCGTTTATGATCCTGAGTTTGCCCCGATTCTTGAGGATTCAAAGATTTATGAGCCATTATGGGACGATGCCGCAGAAATTACTGGCGAAACCTACGGTCCACTCAAAGTTGCATGCGAAATGGCACTTCTTGAAGGCAAAGGAACATTCAAAAAGGGTATTTGCATTGTCCGTCCTGGTCTCATCGTTGGGCCGCACGACCACACGGATCGGTTTACTTATTGGCTTGCAAGAATTCACGCCGGAGGAGACGTTTTGGTTCCCGATGACGATGAGGCGACAACACAATTCATTGACGTTCGTGATTTGGCAGCATTTATGGTTCGGTGCATTGAGAATTCGACGACTGGGACAATGAACGCCGTCGGCCCTGCTTCTGAGATTCGCTTCAAAAATCTGCTGCAGTTAGCTCAGGGGCTTATCAACCCAATGGCACAGCTGTGTCCGATTCCAGTTTCCGTATTACATGAAGCAGGAATCAAACCCTGGTCAGATCTTCCCCATTATTCGAGCTTTGACCCAGATGATCGAGCGATCAATTTCGTCTCTTGCGATCTGGCGCTCAAAGCTGGTTTGGTGCATCGTTCCGTGGAGGAAACGCTTCAGGATACAATTGGCTGGTGGCTCACCGAACGGGCAGGTGAACCACTAAGGGCGGGGATAAGTCAAGAACGCGAAGCCGAGGTGATTACTGGCTGGCGGTCAACAGTTGGCAGTTAGCGATTGGCGGCGAGCGGCTCCTTCCCCCGTCAAGCCACTAATTTCCAGGGATTTCGATCTTTCATTGACGGGGGAAGGTTGCGATGGGGGCAAAGTTCCGTCTCCTGCATTCATCCTCCTGCTCTCTCCGAGCCTGAAGAGCCTGAAATGATACGATTTACAGGGGACGGAATCAATTTCCTTAGCGGACTGAAGTTTAGTGACTCCGAAGGAGTCAAAGCCTAATAGCCCGGAGTCGAATCTG
>JANNJE010000031.1:0-1324 GCA_031405735.1 Armatimonadota bacterium
GCCAACAATCCAGCCTGTGTAAGGGAGCATAGCTACTCCCACCCCTCCAAGGCTTCCACCAGCAGGAAGCTGGGTATTTAGCAAGTTCGGAGCTATAAATTTCGCTCCACCTAAACCTCGCTGGTTGTACCAATCGTAAAAGGTGCCAACGTCGTAAGTGCTCTCCAGAACGGACTCAATCAGTCCAGGATCAAGCCCAGCAGGCATAGCCCCGGCTGTGCGTACAACGCGCATTACAGCAGCACGAACGAGCCCTTCTCTAAAGGCATCGAATCCATAAGTTGATCCGCCCATGTGCGCAAGCAAGAGACAATGGACGAAATTGACTGCAGCGGCCTCGTTGTTGCTGTATTCGGGGAAGCGGATTTCCTGCTCGGCTGACCCGTTGTCTGGAACGTAATAACCGCCCGCGACGGCGTCGCGATCACCGATGTCCGCGTCAAAATTTCGGACATGAACCGTACCGCCAAATGCAGGTGCTCCAAAGACCGCAACCAATGTGGATTGCGCTTCGGCGAAAGTGTCTTCTAAAAGCTGCCTATATGCAATAGGAAATGACCTAGGCCCGGAAGCATCAAATTGCAGAATGAGGCCAGTTCCACCATCGCCATAGAGCAAATTGGATTCACCCAACCTCTGGTTTTGTCTCGTTAAGTAGAGAGTTGTGGGAACGGAAAATGGAATGTTTGCGCAGCCCCTTCCGGCAAGAATCTGGGTCGCCCGTTGTTTTCTGCTAAGAATCGAGACATTTCGAGCAAAGGCTCGAACTTTAGAATCCATTTGTGCGGAGATTGAATCGAATGAACGGCTCAGTCCAATTTCCAACTCAAGTTCAGCAGCATTAACGCTAATGAAAGCGAAGACCGCAAACAACGAGCAAAACGCACGCAAAATCGTTCGATGATTCATAGGCTTAAAAAAGAGGCGAAGCCTCCTGACCGGGGATGCCAGGAGGCCTAGGAGGAAGTAATGGTCTTCGCCTTATCCCATCGGAAGCGGGGACTTCGCGATGATTCAGACATTGGACGGCTTCACAAATTAATTTAGTTCGCAACAAATTCACCGAGTCGGCTTATCGTACGGCTGTCGCCGCTATTTGCCATTCCTAACACCATGTAATAATACCGGTGCCCGGAGATCAGTGATGGTCCTGAATAGAGTAACGATGTACCCGAAACAGAAATCGAATTGACCCAAATCGAGTCCGTTCCGATTGATGGCAATTCGTCAAAGAGGTACACAAAGTATTCTGTGGCTCCCGAACCGCCTTGCCAAAAGAACTCAAGTGGTCCTTGAAGTTCGCCCGCCAAATCAAGGTCGTCAA
>JANNJE010000032.1:0-10657 GCA_031405735.1 Armatimonadota bacterium
GTCCACCAGCACTTCATGCTGGTTCCCGCCCTAATAGTTAGAGAAAATCTGCAGCTTTCGGCTTCGATTCGAGCTCCTGGTGTAGGGCTTCCGAGCATCGAAAGCGAGATCAGAATTGCGGCAGAACTTGGTTGGAAATTGCCCCTAGAAACTCTAATTCGAGACCTCTCGGTAGGAATGCAGCAGCGAATCGAAATCGTAAAAGCTCTTGCAGAAGACAAGCCTGTCCTCGTCCTAGACGAGCCAACTGCGGTGTTGTCGCCCGCAGAAATTGAGGATTTGATGGACCGGCTGAAGAATTTGCGCGATACGGGCAAGACAATTATCTTGATTGCGCACAAATTGGCTGAAGTTATGTCTGTTGCCGATCAAATTACCGTGCTTCGAAATGGCAAGGTTGTTGCATCTGAACCTGCACATTCGGTGGATATCGAACAGGTTGCAACATGGATGGTGGGCGAATTGCCGTCGGAACTGGAGAAACGATCCACAGATTCTCACGACGGCACCATTGTCCTAGAGAACATATTTGTAGCAGCCGATCGTCGATATGAAGCTGTTCGAGGTGTTTCCCTTTCGATAAATCGAGGTGAAATCGTTGGGATTGGCGGAGTTGACGGCAACGGTCAAGTAGAACTGGCGGAAGCGGTAGCAGGCATTCGCCCATTTCGCGGCAAAATGACTTTCCCAGGAGGCAAGCACAATCCCTATGAGAGTGTTGTCTATATTCCTCAAGATAGGCATCGCAATGGACTAGCATTGCAAATGAGCGTATTTGAAAACCTGCTCATTGGCGCTGCAGGCCGTGAAAAGCGGGGATTTATTCCATTAAGTCAACTTAGATCGGATGCAACGGATTGGATTGAAAAATACGATGTGCGAACTTCGTCCATGGATGACCCTATACGAACCCTCAGCGGCGGAAATCAACAAAAGGTAATCGTTGCCCGAATCCTCGAACAAAAACCGGAGGTCATTGTTGCCGTCAATCCAACTCGCGGACTTGACGTTCGTGCCACCCTCGATGTCCATCGCAAACTGATCGAAGCGGCAGAATCTGGCGTCGCGATTCTTGTTTTTTCAACAGATATGGATGAATTGAATGCGATTGCCTACAGGACCCTCTTCATGTCAAGCGGAGCTCTACGAGAGAGTTTCACGGAAGCGCTCTCCGGTGAAACAAATTGAAGCAGGCTCTTCGAGTTGGGGCTGGTCTGGTTACATTGATTTGTGTGATAGCCGCAGTACTATTCGCCTTTCGTCTTCCAATCTCTGACTCATTTTCTTTGCTGTTTCAAGGTGCATTTGGCGGGAAGTTTGGCATTGCGCGAACACTCGCCATCGGTGGACCTATCCTATTGACGGGCCTTGCTGTCGTGGTGGCGTGGAGGGCAGGGCTTTACAATATCGGTGGAGAAGGCCAAATGCTAATGGGCGGAATGTTCGCTGCAGCGGCTTATGCGTTTGTGCCAATTTCACCCGGACTTGTCCTGCAAATTACGATGGTGCTAGCCGCTATTCTTGGAGGCTCTTTCTATGCTGGATTTGCAAGTTGGCTCTGGGTCAGTCGCGGAGTTCCGCTTGTGATTTCAACAATCTTGCTGAACTTTATTGCTGTCCATTTGCTGGGTTGGGCTGTCACTGGCCCTCTTCAAGAACCGAATCTCCAACTTCCTCAAACCGCTTCGCTGCCGGATTCTGTGATGTTCCTTCGGCCAGACCGACAAACGGACTTTCACTTTGGGATTCTGCTCTCTGCAGTAGCTTGCGTCGCAGTTTCGATTTGGCTTTTCCGAACCTATGAAGGCTTTCGCGTTCGAGTTATCGGCTCTAATGAAGGAGTTGCGCGGGCATCGGGTTGGAATGTAGCTCGAAGCCAGCATATCGCGATGCTGATTTCTGGCGGGCTTTGCGGATTGGCGGCTTCGCTGAATTACCAAGGAATCACCGGTACTGTGGATGCCGGATTTAGCCAGAATTGGGGTTTCTTGGGAATTCCAGTAGCGCTAGTTGGACTGCTGAATCCCTTAGGCACTGCAGGTTCTGCCTTGCTTTTCGGAGCTTTGTTCGCTGGTTCTGACCAATTGTCTCGCTTTACGCCTTCGGGTGCGGCGATTGTCTATGTCGTTCAAGCCGTGGCGGTAATTCTCTTTGTCGTTGTCAAGTCTGTGAACGACAGACGTCAACTAGTGGGAGTGTCGAATGACTGATTGGATAGCCGTTTGGCTCTTTTCGACGCCAATCCTTTGCGCTGCCATTGGGGACGTCTTAGTCCAGCGATCCGGGATTTTGAATATAGGATTAGAAGGACAAATGTTGCTTGGCGCGTTCACAGCGTTCGCTGTAAGTTCTGCGACAGGAAACCCATGGTTAGGCTTGCTTTGCGGCGCTGGATCTGGCCTCTTATTGGCACTCATTGTTGGAAAACTTGTTATTGACCTTCTAGCGGATCAGGTTGTCGTCGGGATGGCGATGATATTTTTGTCGTTAGGAGTAACTGCCTACCTGTATCAAAACCAATTTGGCATGATAGGCTCTTCAGTGGGCGCCCCCGTATTGCCAAAATTGGGCGGGATTGACTTTGTGATGGCAATGTCCGTGCTCTTGGTTCCAGCCTTTGGACTATTGCTATACAAAACTAAATGGGGGCTTTGCCTAAGAGCTTGCGGCGAGTATCCTGAAGCGGCAGAATCTGCTCGCGTTTCTGTAAGGAAGTTCCGATTCGTTGCCCTGGCAATTGGCGGGATTCTGGCTGGGATTGCAGGTGCGGAACTCTCAATCGGAATTGCAGGCTCATTTTCAGAGAACATGACCCAGGGAAGGGGATATGTTGCAATCGCTATGGTGACCTTTGGCCGCTGGAAGCCCCAATGGGTTCTTGCATCATGCTTGCTAATCGGATGGCTTGAATCCATTCAGTTTCTAGCCCAGTCCCAAGGCTGGGAGATTCCGTTCAGGTTGCTGCTTGCCATGCCCTATGCAGCGGCATTGCTAGTACTGATCATTGTAGGAAGAGGTGCTGCAGGGCCTGAGGTGTTAGGGAAGCCGTTTCGGAAGAACACTTAGGCGGCGCCTCGTGGAATGAATTCCTCGCTCCTTTTCGTGAGGTATCAAGAAAGAAGGAGACTGTTGAGAAATAATCCCGGAGGGATTGAATCTGAATAGCCTGCGGTCGAACTTGAGAGACCGCAGGTTCAAAGATGGTCCGAACCCTGCATCCCTACGGGGTGCAGGATTGAAGCCGAATTGGACCCGGAGTCTCTCAGGTTCGACTCCGGGCTATTGGGCTTTGACTCCTCCGGAGTCATAATTCGACATTCCTTCAGGGAAATGGAATGACTTGCGTCCGCCGTTCATTCCATACTAAAAAAAGAACTCATGAAACCAGTAACGCTTACCCGACGAGTGACCTTCTCAAGCGGGCATCGCTATTGGTTTTTCAATGCATCTGATGAAGAAAACAGAAACGCTTTTGGTCCAATGGCTTCGCCATTCAATCACGGTCACAATTACGTGCTTTACTGTTCCATTCAGGGTCAAATTGACCAAAAAAATGGAATGGTGATCAATATCAAGGATTTGGACGACATACTAAATGATCGAATCGTTTCCTTGTTCGATCAGAAGAGTATCAACGATGAGATTCCAGAATTCCGAAATGTTTCGCCTTGCCTTGAAAACCTCTTGAAGTTCATAGATTCAAAATTGGTCGAAATTGCTCCGGGAGTCGAGGTTTTGCACCTAAAGTTGGAGGAGATGCCCGGACTGTTCGCAGAATTAGATAAGCTTGAAAGCAAAATGACGATCACCAGAAGCTACGAATTCGCTGCAGCCCATCGGCTTCACGTTCCTGAAATGTCTGAGGCTCAAAATCTTGAGCTGTATGGCAAGTGCAACAACCCCGCGGGTCACGGGCATAACTATATTTTGGACGTCACTCTATCTGGCTCACCAGACCCTAAAACTGGGTTCATTGCGGATTTAGGCGAACTTGATCGCATTGTGGAAGAGCGAGTTGTCGGTAGGTACGATCATAAGCACTTAAACTGCGATGTTTCGGAACTCGCAGGCAAGAATCCGACCTCAGAAATTGTTGCACTAGCCATTTGGGATCAATTGGAAGGAAAGGTTCCCGGTGTACTCGAAAAGGTTCGCCTGCAAGAAACAGCGAGAAACATTTTTGAGGTCAATCGTGGATAGGCCAACGGCGATATTCATAACGGGTGCAAGCTCTGGAATCGGGAAGGCTACTGCTCTTGAGTTAGCTCGGCCCGGCACAAGTTTGTATTTTGTTGCCAGAAGGGAAGACCCAATTGACGCTCTAGCTCAGGAGTGCATACGTCGGGGTGCCGAGGCCCACTTTCGGGCAGTTGATCTAACCGTTCCGGTTCAACTCGACAAAGTTTGCGAGGATTTTGCTGTAAAAAACTTGGAGGCAAAGCTTGCAGTGATCAATGCTGCCGGAAACTTGGGAGTCGGTTCCTATCACGATATGCATTGGCATAACGTTCAAGAAATGATGGACCTGTTGCTCATCGCTCCCATGCGAATTTGCCATCGGCTGATTGGACCGATGAGAGAGCAGGGCGGCGGGCGAATTGTAAACGTTCTAAGCATTGCAGCGCAACACACATTTTTTGGCCTGAGCGCCTATTCGACCGCAAAGGCTGGGCTCCGAAAATTTGGCGAGACTCTAAACGTGGAGTATCGGAAATTTGGCATTCATTGCACGTCGCTTACTGTGGGGGCAACAGATACTGCCATTTGGGACTCGCTTGAGCTTGCACCTGAAAGGCGAGACATGCTAACTCCGAAGGCTATCGGCGAAAATATTCGAGATCTGATTTACTTGCCAGCGGATCGGACAGTTGATGAGATCGTTTTGATGCCTCCAAAGGGGATTTTGTAGTCCTTTAGGAGTGCGCGGGCTTGACCGCGCTTTGCTATCAATTTCGGAAAAATGAAAAGTGAAAACAACGGAGCGAGATTTCGTCTCTTTTCCCTCATTCAATGTTTCATTTCCAAATTCCGATAAAAGCGCGGTCAAGCCCGCGCACTCCCAAAACGAACGAATCCATCATAATTTCAGCATGCCCTTCGAAATTCATCCTGAAATCGAAAAAGCGTGGACTCCGCCCGCGAGTTGGTACGTAGACTCAAGCGAATTTGAGCGAAGCAAGGAGGCTGTGTTCGCCAAGAGCTGGCAGTTTGTCGGCGATACAGACAGGGTTAAGGTGCCGGGGCAAGTTCACCCACTTGTTCTTCTTGAAGGCATCTTGGATGAGCCTTTGGTGCTAACTCGAGATCGAGACGACCAAATTCATATCATATCAAATGTCTGCACGCATCGTGGAAACATCGTTGTCGAAGGCGATGGTGTCGAGAATTCTCTCCGGTGCCGTTATCACGGAAGGCGGTTTGGGCTGGATGGCAAGTTTCAATTTATGCCCGAATTTGAGGGAGTGGAGGGATTCCCTTGCGAAGCTGATCACCTCAAAAGTATTGGTTTGCAGCAATTTGGAAAGTGGCTTTTTGCTTCAGTTGCGCCTGATTGCTCCTTTGAAGATTGGTGCGGACCCATCGCCAAGAAAGTTGGATTTCTACCGTTTGGCGAGTTTTTCCATCACCCAGCAACGACTCGAGACTACATGGTGAAGGGACATTGGGCTTTGTATTGTGACAACTACTTGGAAGGCTTTCACATTCCTTACATCCATGCGGACCTGAATGCCGTACTTTCGTATGAAGACTATCGCTACGAACTTTGGGATCAAGGCGTGTTGCAGGTGGGAGTCTCAAAGGGAACTGAAGCGATATTTGATCTGCCATCTGAACATCCAGACTACGGGCAAAACGTCAGCGCCTATTACTTCTGGATGTTCCCAAATTTGATGCTGAATTTCTATCCTTGGGGCCTCTCCGTAAATGTCGTTCGGCCCGTTGCGCCTGATCTAACCCGAGTCTCATTCATCGGTTATGTTTGGAAGGAAAGCGTGATGTGGGATGGGGCAGGTGGGGCGTTAGATCGAGTGGAAAGAGAAGACGAGGCCGTTGTCGAGATGGTTCAAAAGGGTATGAATTCCAGGTTCTACGATCGAGGTCGCTATTCGCCCAAACATGAGATTGGCACGCACCATTTTCATCGGATTTTGGCGGATGCGCTTTTTGGGAGTGCGCGGGCTTGACCGCGCTTTTGTGAACTTGTTCGGGTTCGTTTGGATTTGTTCCGGAGTTCGGATTTGTCCGGCACGAATCCGAACAAATCCAAACGAACCCGTGCCAATCCGAACGGAGAAAAGCGCGGTCAAGCCCGCGCACTCCCAAAGCACTTACAACAAACCTAAAGTTCCTTCTTAACTTTCCGATTACTAAGTTAGGATGAGTTTTGCAATTGATTGTCAGGAACTTTATGTTCAGTACCGTTCAAAGTCAGGGAAGCCAGTTGAAGCGGTCTCAGGACTATCATTCTCATTGCAAAAGGGCGAAATCGTTGGATTTTTAGGGCCGAATGGTGCTGGAAAGAGTTCGACACTTAAGGTGCTGATGGGTTTCCTTGAACCTAAGTCAGGATCGGCGCAAGTCCTTGGATCACCGGCTGGATCAATCGAATCCAGAAGCCGAACGGGGTATTTGCCAGAAGTGGCGATGTACTATCCGTTTCTTACTCCCTTGGAAACCCTTACTCTTTACGGCGAATTGCAGGGCTTGAGTGGGAAACCGCTTCGAAATGAGTCTCTCGAAATTCTAGAACGGGTCGGCTTGAAGGGAAGCGAGAAAAAGCAGAACCGAACACTTTCGAAGGGAATGCTTCAGCGAGTTGGAATAGCTCAATCATTGCTCGGAAATCCTGAATTATTGATTCTTGATGAAGTCACTAGCGGACTCGACCCCATTGGCAGAAGGGAGCTTCGAGCCTTGCTGCAAGAAAAAAACAAGAACGGAACGACACTCTTTTTCTCTAGTCACGAACTTAGCGAGGTAAGCAAAATTTGCGACCGAATTTTGATCATTGACAATGGTAAGTTGATTTCGGAGCGAAATCTCAAAGAAGTTGAAGCATCTCTATCTCGATTCTCGCTAACGTTTCACGGGTCATTTCATCTGGCTGGCCTTTCGAAGGAGTTTGAAAGAGATGAATTTGGAAACATGAGAGCCACATTTGAAAATAAAGATTGCTTGATTGCTGCAATTGATAGAGTTAAATCAGCAGGCGGAAAGGTGCTCGACATTGTAGCCGAGCAAGGCTCGCTCGAAGATTATTTCTTGGAGACTCTAGGAGTGGCAGCGTGAAAAAATTATTGATTTGGAAGGCATTGGCACGTGGAGTAGTTCTCGAGTCGGTACGAAGAAAAGACATTTGGGTCGTTGCGATTTTGGGATTGTTGACAATCCTATCTGCAGGAGCACTTGGTTTCTTTGGTTTTTCAGGCTTAGAGCTTTTCGCGAAAGATCTGGGACTTACGGTTCTCAGCGTCTTCTCAACGATCTTGGCGACACTAGCTTCGTGCCGAATGCTTCCTGATGAGATCAAGAACCGCACACTTTATCCCTTGCTTGCACGTCCTGTTAGCCGATTTGATTTTCTATTTGGCAAGTTTCTTGGAGCAATAGCTGTTAGTTGGATTTCGTTTGCTTTGCTTGCCGTCATGGTAGCGATTGCATTGTTCACTTTCGGCGTGACATTCGAAATGATTCTCCTTCAGTACGCCATTTGTAAGATGATGGGACTCGTGCTGGTTTGTGCATTTTCGCTCGCATTGAGCACATATCTCACACGCGCTGCTGCAACCACATTGAGCCTTGTACTTCTCTTTGGTTCGTCAATGATTCTGCGAGGGCTCACGATGGCGGCACTCGGAAGTCCTGACATGGCATGGCTCTATACAAGTGTCTCTAACTTGCTACCGCAAGTTGGACTATTTGATTTAGGATCGCGTGCAGCTAATTTGAACTGGACACTCGTGCCTGCATGGGTGGTTCTCGCATTGACAGGATACATGACAATCTATTCAGCAGCGATGCTCACTCTTAGTTGGGCGAAATTCCGGAGACGAGCAATCTGATGGCGTATTCGGGAATTTGGGCGATTGGCTCCATTGCCGTGCTTGTAGGATCGGGTTACTTCGCGAAGCACCTTTCGCCATTAGTGAACCCGCCTGGCCGTCCATTGGGCCTTGAAGCGCATGAAACTCACGCAGGAGCTTCCTTGCTAGGTCAATTTCGCACGAGTACATCAAGTTGGCTTTGGCTGAAAACAGACTTGTACTTGCATAACGGTGTGGAACTCAGAGCTCAGACCGAAGCAGAAATTGCGGCTGGCGAAAAGCAAATCCATGACGCAGACGGATGGCATGATGCAATCGGCGACGAGGTCCGCCATGTGACCGCGATCCCTGAAAAGCACGGTGACCCGAGAGGCATTTTTGGAGACATCGAGCGAGCAACGCAATCGTATTCTGATATGCAGGGGCACACGCACATTGACCCCAAGAGCGCCCTGCCTCTTTATCGCCTAATGACCTGGCTCGATCCCCAGTTCTTGCCTGGCTGGACGATTGGGGCAACTGTCTTGGCAAACGAGCGTAAAGATTCGGCGGTTGTAAGAGCACTTGATTACTTGGCTGAGGGCCTCGTTGACAACCCACAATCCATTGCGCTTCGAGTTGAAATTGCACGCCTCAAAGTCACGAGGCAAAGAGATTTCACAGGAGGAATTCCGATACTTCGCGATGCCATCAATCTGGCTCAAGCTGCAGATTTTGATGCAAATACAGAAGATGGAGAGGCAGCGCTCGATGCTTTTCGCTGGCTATCTCTCTCTTTACGAGAAATTGGGGAGTTTCAGGAGTCTATTGACTCAGCGATACAAGGGCTAAGGCTGTTTGCAGATGATCCTGTTTTGAGGCGTATGGCGAATCCAGCTCCTGGAATTTGGACGTCTGAATCGCAAAAATCGTACTACGAAGAGCTTGGGAAATCGTAAAGTCGCCTTAAATCGAACTCTATTGTTGCCTAGGTGGTGTCCATTTTCCTTGCGTGCAGTTACGATAATTTTGCAAGGCGTAATGATAGTCTTCAAGCGCATCAATATCAAACGCTAATTCTGGCGGTGATTTCCAAATTGGCTCAATAGTGCTGCCCAATACTTCGCCTACTTTATTGACAACGTCTTTGACAGTAAGTTTCTTGACTAAATAGGCAAACACGAATTTCATACCAAGCAGCCTCGCCATTCCGAGCTTGCTCTTGCGGCGAGAGAAAACCTCTTCAATGTGTGCCAACGCCCGCTTTAGAGCTACAGTCTTGATCCCATAAAGGCAGCCCAAAGTGAATTTCCCATCAAGAAGCTTGACAAAAGTTGCCGCACAAGTTGGGTACGCCTCGTCCCACGCATCTTCCTCAATGAGCGGCGCATAAAAGTCTCGCTCTCCAAATTTATCCGCGAATTCGCAAATGGCTTCAGGTGTGAGGAAACACAGATCGGATGTGCAGATCAAGACTCGTTCAGTCGTTCCTGCATCACTAAGTGCGCTGAGCCCAGCAATGATATTTTGAGGTCCGGTTTCTTTTTCAAGTAATGCAAAGTCCGCGAGCTTTGCGTCTTCGTGGGCAATGACTTCTTTTGAACCTACAACGGCAATTCTTCCGACACAATCTGCTGCTCTGAGAGCGGTTAGCACACGATACAAAATGGTGTGTCCATCGAAGCGAATCAGCGGCTTCGCCTTGGTTCCGACGACGTCGGACATGTGCTTCTTTAAGTAGCCTCCTGCGGGCACGATTACATCGTATTTAGGCATTTGCTAACCCAGCAGACGATTTAGCGTCTATATCTGATTCATAGGCTACCCCGCCAAAGGTAGTGGTTCAATCAGTTCGGCACCATATGCTCGGGGAGAATTCACTTTTGGTGCCACCTTAAAAGTCTCCATTTCATCGGAAGTGAAGGGCACCATTAGGGCATCTAGCGCGGGTACCAAACTGAAATCTGGATCGAGCCACAAATCCCAATCCTTTGGATCCAAAATCACAGGCATTCGATCATGCATCGGTTCGAGCAGTTCGTTTGGAGTTGTTGTAAGTATGCAGCATGTTTCAACGGCCCCAAGTTCAGTCAGTTGGTTCAACTCCCATAATCCCGCGAATGCGAATGGCATTCGGTCCTTTCTGCCAATCCACCACGGTTGACGGGGAAGTTTTCCATCCTTCTTTTTGGCGATGGGCTCTTCGCCAAAAAGCGATCCGCCCGACATATAGGCGGCAGTATCTTCGTCGGGATCAGTCCATTCATAGAACCCGTCGCAAACGATGAGGCATCGGCGCTTTCGCAGCGCAGTCCGGAAAGATGGCTTTTCAGAAGCCGTTTCGCTTCGAGCATTGAGCATCTTTTGGCCAAGCGAGGAATCCTTTGCCCAACTTGGAATCAATCCCCAACGAAAAATGGCACTTGTGCGCTTACCTTCAACCGAAATCACGCCCAAGATGTCTTGAGTAGGCGCGATGTTGTATCGAGGCAATAGTTCGGGTACATCGTCAAGGCAGAAAAGATTTCCGACAACGTCGCTTGAAGATTTTAGAGTGAATCGGGCGCACATTTGTTTTTGGGAGTGCGCGGGCTTGACCGCGCCTTTATTCAGCTTTCAAAACTGCTTTAATC
>JANNJE010000033.1:0-1243 GCA_031405735.1 Armatimonadota bacterium
AACCCATCCCAGCATTTCCTGAACCCATCCCAGTCCACCGTCCAACGCCTCAAAACATTACTGGATTCGTTGGAAAATCTCCTGGAGTCTCTCCAGGCTTTCCTGAACGATCTCAGTCGTTCCTGAACTCACTCCAGTAATTCCTGGAACCACGCCAGTAGTTACTGGAAGCAATCCAGGAGTTGCTGGAATGAGTCCAGTCAAGCCTGGAACCGCTCAGCCCGCCCTGGAATGAGTCCAGGAATTACTGGAACCGCTCAAAACTTTGCTGGAAACACTCCAGGAATTACTGGAATGAATCCAGGTTTCCCTAAGAGCAGAAATTGAACCTAAGCAAGCAAATACAACTTTCCTGGAGCCGATCCAGGAGTTACTGAACTGGTCCCAGGACTTTTCGATGCAGTTGACAAATGACTGTGATCGGACACGGATAAAAGTCGTACAAAAAATGTTAGCTCCCTGTGCAAAGGGAGAATTGTCTTGCACTTTCGCGATAGGGAGCGAAGGAGCACAAAGTGCCTGATTATGTAGCAACGAACGAGGCTGACCTCGTCATTCAACTCAACGACAGCGCGGCTGGCGTTTCAACTCATGCGGCCACGCTTGGACTCACTCCCGGCGAAGTGCTGGATGCGGCAAACGATGCCGAATCAGCGAGCCATGCCGTAAACGGGCAGTCGCTATACACTTCGAAGAGCCAGGAATGGACCGAATACAAGCGACTTCTGCTATACGGCCCGCTCAATACGCCCACGCCGATAACGCCTGTCGCACCAGCGGTAGGCACACTTCCGCTTGGGGCAAGAGCCGCGATTGTCGCGCGCTTCCGGCAGCGAGCAGACGGCATCAAAGCCAAGCCAAACTACACTCCAGCCATCGGAGAAGATTGCCGGATCGTGGGTGCAATCGCCGGCCCTCCGGGCATTCCAAAGCCAGTTCTCAATGGGCTTGCAGAAACCGGGTTTGTCATTCGGCTGACTTTCGCGATGCTAGGGCACGACCAGATCGAAATCTATTCCAAACGCGGAAGCGAGACGGAATGGACAATTATCACGGTGGATTCCAACAGTCCGTAGGTGGATGCCCGCCCGCCGCTGGTGGCAAACACGCCCGAAGTTCGGCAATACCGGGCTCGGTTCAAAGATAACGACTTTCCCATCGGGGAATGGAGCGATGTGATCTCGGTCACCGCTCAGGCGTAAGCCTCGTTGAACACTCAATCCCCTGCTCGACTACGGGCGGG
>JANNJE010000034.1:0-1866 GCA_031405735.1 Armatimonadota bacterium
CGCAGAGGTCGCGGAGGTACGCAGAACTAACGCCGCGAACCTCTGCGGCCTCCGCGTGAGATTCAGCGCATTTGCAGACGACGCGGATGTATCACAAAGCGAAAAGCCGTGAAGAAATGCCAACACCCTCCATCCCCCCAACCACTTCCACCCAAGGGAGGAAGGGGTTATCGGAGATTACGAAAACTTCAGACTGATCCCGCGCTTCTGAATTTCTTCGACAAACTTGGTACCCGACATTGCCGTTTCGTAGCGATGGGCGCCAGGGCCGATGTGCCCGTCGGCGATGTCTTTGGCGTAAACAGCCATCGAGAAACCTGTCAGCCGTTCCATAGATGTAAAGCCGGTGTCGGGGCATTCCTTATCAAAGATGTCAATCTGAATTCGCTTAGCTTTGCCATCTTTTTTGCCAACGCCAACGGCTCGAACGGCGCACATGTCTTGGTCTTCGAATTTGGCGAGTGCTTCGCCGAAAACCTTATAAAAGACGTTTCTTGGTATGACAGAACTGCCGTCAACCTCAATCGGATCGTTGCCCCAGAACCCAAAGTCCTTGAAAATCTTGATTCGTTCGCAATGGCCGGGGAATCGAATGGTCTTATATTCGTAATTTGGTATTTTGCCTTCAAAAGTGTAAGGCGCAGTTGAAGTTCCGCCAGAGGTCACAAACGCTTCCATTTGCCCTAGTTCGTCAATGTTCAGCTCTTCAACTTCGGTCAGCGTGTCAACAAAGTGAATCTTGCCGTCTCGAAGCGTGACGCCTTGAAAATCGTATTCGGTAACCAATCCTTCGACGTTGAAGGTCAATTTGTAATTAAATGGCGGTTTAGGGTTTTGTGGTAGCACGCCGCAATACATCTTGATCGAATCCACTTCATCAAGCTGTTCGATGCAGTAGCATCCAAGGTTGTTAACCAGTCCAGGAGCGAGTCCGCAATCAGGCACCAAGGCAACTCCAGCGGCTTGCGCTTGCTCGTCGAGTGCAAGAGTTTCGAGTGTGACTTCTGTATTGCCTCCGAGGTCGCACATGCTGCATTTTGCTTCGACTGCGGCTTTGGCAATTCTCGGGTGCATGTAGTAAGGAACGCAGGAAAGTAGGACGTTTACGTCCTTTAGCGCTTCGACCAAGGAAGCGTGATTCATGGCATCTGCAACCGAAGGCTCGCAGATTTTTGAACCGACCAGATCATTGACTCGCCATGCCGATTTCGTGGCTTGATCAAGGCACACATCCAGCATTTTTATCTTTGCCGGACTAGCATGTTTGGCGAGATCGTAGGCGGCGGCAGTCCCTTGCATTCCCGCGCCCAGCACAGCGTAAACCTTACTCATTTTTATCTTTTCTCCATTGAAAAAACCCGCGCAACATCGCACGGGCTTATGAAATATTGTACCCGCTAGGCACTATTATTGGCTTATCAAACGGTGTCATCAGGTTCAAGTACTTGGCAGAGTTTCGCTTATTGACACGACATTTTCAGCCCTGCGATATCCAGCATGAAGTAGCGCCAGCATCGCCACAATCGCCATGCCTGCACCCATCACTACATACGACCACATGAGCCCAATCCCTGCCACCATGATCCCTGCCATAAACATTCCGACAGGGTGCACTCCCGCTGAAACCATTGAAAGTGCGCTATTCACCCGGCCTCTAAAGGCATCTTCGGTCGTGGATTGAATAAACGTTTGCATGGGAATGTGCGCCCATGGGAGGGCAATGCCCGCTGCCAGATTCCACCAACAGAATCCCCAAAAGTTGCGAGTGAACGCCATTAGCAGAACGGTTGTGCCAACAATAAACAAAGACCAAGAATTAGCTTTGCCCGGGAACCGGGATTTCGTTTTAAAAAACGAATTTCTCGG
>JANNJE010000035.1:0-1479 GCA_031405735.1 Armatimonadota bacterium
ACCAACAACCAACAACCAACAACCAATTGACTCGAATTGGCCTAACGCCTATTCGTCCAAAACTTCCTCTAGCATTCCTTCAATCAGCTTCACAGTGATCGTTTCTTTATCAAAATCAACCATTTCTACGAATTCTTCAATAGCTGGAATCAGGATGTCGCCAATGACTAAGACATCGTGAGCAGGGAACTCTTGGACTGCGTCAACTTTGCCTAATGTTTTTCCGTCGGTTGTTTTGACCTTCATTCCAACTAGGTCGTCAACCAAGTACTCGTCGTCATCTAGTTCAGGGCGCTCGCCCTTAGGAACGGAAAGAATCTCCCATTTTAGAGCCTCCGCTTGCTCGATCTTTCGAATTCCCTCAAGCTCCAAAACGACTTGGTTCTTCTGCAAACGACTTGCCAAAATCTTGCGCGATTCGCCTTTTAGCAAAACGAATTTGCCAGCGTCGAATCGCTCCACCATATTGGTCATCAATTCGACTTTCATTTGGCCGCGAAGGCCAAATGTAGTTACGATTTTGCCAATAGGAACTACAGTAGTTTCTTTTGCCACTAGTTATCGGTAACGATTTTGACGAAAGCCTTTTCGCGAGATTTTGCAGCAACAGCACTGACAACGCATCGAATTGCCGAAACAACACGACCGCTCCTGCCAATGACTTTGCCTACGTCATCACCTGCTACTCGAACAAAAAATGTTCGCGTGTGGCCGTCAAGGCTCTCTTCAACTTCAACTTGGTCGGCGTGTTCAACAACGCCAGACACTAATTCTTCAACAAAGGATTTATAGCTCATAGTGGCTCCTTAGGCTTTTGGTTCAGCCTCATCTGTAACGGCATCTACAGTCGCAGTCTCATCTGCGCCGGCATCTGCGCTGGCAATTTCTTCGGCAATTGGGGCTTCGGGTGCAACGGCTTCAATATCCTTTGCAGTTTCGGCTGGTGCTCTTTCAACTTCTTCAACAGCGGAATCACTAGGTGCTTCTGCAACTTCTTCGGGAACGGTTTCGACTACAGCTTCAACTGGTGTCTCAACTACTGCTTCAACGGCTGGAGCTGCCTCTGCAACAGGTTCGGGCTTTGCCGCCGTTTCGACTGGTGCGGCCTTGATGACCGATTGAACAGACATGGAAGATGTTCGCTTGTCTAAAAACTTGTAGGATTTCTTAGCCGATGGGCGTTGCTCGAAATACTTTTCAAGGATGCCGACACGGTTCATGATAATAGCGGCTGTTTCTGAAGGCTGTGCGCCTTCTAGTAGCCAGTGGATGGCACGATCTTCCTTGATGTTAATCAGCTTCGGCTTTGTTACTGGGTTGTAGGTGCCGATGATCTCAATGAAAGCTCCATCTCGGCCTGCAGTGCTCTTTGCAACTACTACACGATAAAAGGGACGGTGCTTGCTGCCCGACCTACGCAATCGAATTTTTACCAATTTCTGTTTTCTCCTATATCAGTCCCGACTATTGCGGGTCTTC
>JANNJE010000036.1:0-2865 GCA_031405735.1 Armatimonadota bacterium
ACGAGAAATGCGGTGATTGACCTGCTCAAGCGAAGCGGTTGTACTGTTGATGAAACATTCTTAACTACTTACGACTTCTATTCGGCTGATGAGGCCTTTTTCACCGGTACCGCAGCCGAAGTGATGCCATTCACGTATCTCGATGGCAATGCGATCGGGAATGGCAAAGTCGGTGAAATAACAAAGCGAGCCATGGCACTTTTTGCGGCAGACACGGCGAACGGCGTCCCTTTTGACTTGAGAGTCAATGAGGCTGTGTGAATTTTGCAACGAGCCAGCACCGTTTGTGATTCGAGCGGACGAACTCGAAAGGCACCTCTGCGCCAAATGCTTGAAACTAGAAGAACCAGTACCGGGGATCGCTGATCTGCTTAACAAACTTGTGGGACCTAGCAAGCGAACTAGGATTTGCCCGCATTGCGGCTGGAAGGCCGAACAAGTGGAACACACTGGCAAAGTTGGGTGTCCTTTATGTTATGAAGCGTTGGACTCGCCACTTTTGCACGAAATTGAACGTCTTTAGAGGATCGTTGCAAGCTAACGGTGAACGCATTATTTCAAGCCTGTTCAAAACGTGACCACAAGCCAAAAAGGTATCTTAAACACCCGAGGACCGAATGAATCGAATTCTTTCATGGATGACAATAGTTGCACTAGGACTAGCCATAGCTGGTTGTGGCGGCGGCGGAACTACAGGAACCAATGAACCCGACCCAGCAGTCCGCTTCATAAATGGCTCCTGCGACACAACTTTACTCGAGTTCTTTGAGTTCGTTGATGGGAATGAATCCATCATGGAAACGGGGCTGGCATATCTTGGCACTTCCGCTGGATTTGAAGATGTTGAACCTGAACTGCACGACATTGATGTGCGTGAAGTAGGCAATACCGAGAGTATTTGGACAGAAACTTTCGATATGGTCCGAGACAAGGATTATCTCTTGGTCACACTCGGCCTGAAAACTTTTGGAATCGAAACTGAGAAAAGACTTCGGATTCAGCAGTTTGAAATCAACCGAACTGCCCCAAATGCGAACAAATCACGAATCTACGTGATTCACGGCCTCAATAGAAGCACTGGCAATCAAACTACAGGAATTGACTTTCAAAATCCAGGCAACAACCCTCAATACAAACTAACAAATGTTGGCTACTTGACCGAGCAAGACATTGAGATTGATTCGACCACACACACTTTCCAAGCAAGGCGCTTCGGAACGGAAAGTATCTACGTCTCCCGAACATTCGCATTTGAAAGCGGCAAAATCTATGCAGTCCTATTGACGGGCGTTGAAGATGGAGTTGGTGCAAACGCAGCCGCAATGGAAATTATAGAGTTGCAGCCGGAGTAGGTTGTCAGTTTTCGGTTGTTGGTCGGCAGGTGGTTGGGAAGTTGTTTGCAAGTGGTCGGCAAGTTGTAATCCGCTGTCCGCTCCCTCCCCAATCCTCAATCCACAATCCACAATCCAAAATCTAAAATCCAAAATTGAATTGCTCTCCGCCTTCTGCTCTTTCCCACAATCCAAAATTCAAAGCAGTTCCCCGGTACTATTCTCCAATGGCACCGATGACGAGAATCTTTTCACTCTTTTGCGCCGTAAGTTTGGCAACGACATTTGGCCTCGCTCAATGGCAAAATCCCCGCGAAGTTTACGAAGGCAAGGAATACATGATTCCGATGAGGGACGGGACCAAGTTGCGAACTTTGATTTGGACCCCTAAAGACTTCAATGGCTCAGCACCCATGCTGATGGAGCGGACACCTTATGGTGCTGGCAACCTTGCAGGCGGTCCTCGTAGAGCAGGCGATTTGTTTGTTAAGGCAAAGTACATTCTCGCATTTCAAGATGTACGCGGAAAAGGCGGAAGCGAAGGCGATTATGTTAACATCCGGCCGCCAAGAAAGGGGTCTGTACGATTTGATGAGAGCACAGACACTTGGGACACATGCGAATTTTTGACTCAAAACGTATCCAAATTCAATGGCAACATCGGTCTGTGGGGAATTTCTTATCCCGGGTTCTATGCCGGGGCGAGCGTAATCAATACGCATCCAGCAATAAAGGCCACATCGCCGCAAGCTCCAGTTGCAGATTGGTTCATCGGCGACGACGCGCATCACAACGGCGCACTGTTTTTGCAGGAGACGTTTGATTTTGGCCAGGGATTCAATGTGCCAAGAGGAGGGAAAAGGCCGGAATTTGACCGAGGAACCAGCTCAGCATACGATTTTTACTTGAGTGTAGGTGCACTTCCGAATTTTGACAAGAAAATTTTGAAGGGGCTGGTCCCCTATTGGAACGACGAGCTGATGGCCCATGACACGATGGACGAATACTGGGTGGACCGCTCCCTTCCTCGAAACTTCAAAAATGTAAAGTGCGCAGTTCTCACTGTTGGCGGATTCTTCGACAAAGAAGATTTGTACGGAGCATTGAACCTCTATCAATACGGTGAGAAGCAGAACAAGGCCCCGAACTTCCTCGTTATGGGCCCTTGGAATCATGGCGGCTGGGCAGGCGGTCCCGGCTCATCGTTGGGCGACATTTCATTTGGAAAGAGAACTGGCGAGTGGTACCGGGAAAATCTGGAATTTCGATTTTTCGAAAAATATCTGAACAACAAAGACGTTCCTGATGTCGCCGAAGCAACGATTTTCTCAACGGGTGAAAACCAGTGGTACGCATTTGACAAGTGGCCGCCCGAACTGAAGGAAAGGCCACTCTACTTTGGGCCTGGCAGATCATTGGGATGGAAAGAGTCTGGGAGGGAAGCTGTAGATAGCTATGTGAACGACCCCGACCTCGGGACCATCGAGCCGGCACATGATCGCCGGATTGGTGTCCATGGATAAGCCATGCAGCG
>JANNJE010000037.1:0-1926 GCA_031405735.1 Armatimonadota bacterium
CGTGCGCGCCTCCTGCAAAAACCGATCCCCAAGATGAAATGAACTTGCCTTTGGAATCGAAAACGCAAATGGCGTCTTTGCTCACACTTGCTCCATTAACAGTGTGCGCAATGTAAATTCGTCCATGGGAATCCTGGCAAACTCCGTGCGTATCGCCCCAAAGCAGATGTTTGGGGGCTTCGAGCCAGTCGTGAATGACTTCGAAAGTGAACTCGCCAGTGCCGACAATCGGACGATTTTGCATTATTACCTTTCCAAACCCACGTAATGGCCCTATTGCCGCAGCAGCCGTTGCGGCGGTTTTTAAGACAGTTCGACGTGAAATATGTTTCATTTCAATATCATAGCGGAAATGCGTCGCGTTGGCAAGTAGTTGGCGGTTTGCGGTTAGCGGTTTGCTGGTTGTTTGCAAGTGGTTGGCGGTAGGCAGTACGCTCCATCAATCCAAAATCGGCAATCCAAAACCCAAAATACTCCACACTCAACACTCACCGTTCCACACTCAAGAGGCAATAATTCGCCTGCACCCCAATTTTGCGAAATCCAAGTTTTGAATACACGGCCTCTGCCTCTGGCGAGCCTGCGGAAAGCCAAACATACTCCCCGCCATTTTCAAAGTGCCTTCGGCACAAGTAACTTGACACTTTCGATGCATAGCCGAGTTTTCGAAATTCGGGGTGAGTGCCGACTCCGGCAAGTTCACAAATCGGTCCGCCGCCAATTGTCCAACCGTTTGACACAATTCTCCCGTCTTCCCAAATTCCAGCACAACGAGCATTCCCTGCTTGGATTGCTACGACATTTGATTTAATTTCGGCTTCGCTGCCGCCAGCCTCGCGCTCAAAAGCGAGCGATGAACACTTTGAAGATTCAATGAGTTCCAATCTGCCAATAATCTCCCTCACCAACAGTTCTTCGCTTGGAGCTTGTACGTTCGGCCCCATGACCATAACTGGAGTCTTTGACTCGCAATCGAACCCTGCCTCAATCAGAATGGATTCAAAATTCGGCCAAAGTTCAGGGAAAAACTCAAATCGGGGCACACGGTCGTTGCTATGGAAATACTCGATCAGCGAGATCATCGTGGATTGATTCGGTGTGGCGACAGGAACTGCATAGTTGTAATAAATCAACGGTTCGTTCGGGTTGATCATCGCAACATGCGTTCCTATGAACGCCGATTTCCGGTTAGGCGCGGTTGCTTCAATCAGGCTGTCTTGGAGGCTCCTGAGAATTGCAATATTGCTTTCTTCATCGGTCATGGAATTCACAAAGTCTGGCAGAATTGCGCTTCGTACTGTTGTTTCGAAAAAATATGACCGTTGACAGGTATCTTATCCCCTGATGCGGCTTGTTACCTGTGTACTTTTGAGTCTTGCTTCGATGGCCGCAATTGCTCAAAAGGTAATTCTGATTCCGCTCGATTCCCGTCCGGCCGCTGGGCAGTTTCCACAACTCATCGGACGCATGGCGAATGTAAATGTCGTGCTTCCACCGATTGAATATTTAGGGCGCTACACAACTCCTGGCAAGCCAGAATTGATATTGGACTGGCTGGAAAGGCAGGATGTTTCCAATGTAACTGCGGTCATTGTGAATACAGACATGATTGCGTATGGCGGCCTAATCAACAGCCGTTTGCCGGATACCACTGAAGAAATAGCGATGACAAGGCTCAACAGGCTCGCTGAGATTCGAAAACGCTACGCAGGCAAGCAGTTTTATGCTTTTAGCGCAGTAATGCGGCTCTATCCGACTGCCACAAGGGGAGCAGCAACCTGGAGACTTCAGCTTGGCAAACTCGCTGAATCGAAGGACAGGTACAGGCGAACTAACTCTAAGACTGCACTCAACCAAGTTGCTTCATACCAAAAGAAAATTCCGCCAATTGAAGTGACAAGATACGAATTAGCACGGAGCCGAAAC
>JANNJE010000038.1:0-2619 GCA_031405735.1 Armatimonadota bacterium
AATCAGGGAGTGATCAAAGCATGGCACTTGCATCAGGTTCAATGGGATTGGTGGTATGTCGGAGGTGGCACGCTAAAAGTCGGGCTTTTCGATACTCGTGTAGGTTCGGAAACTTTCGGGCAAACGCAAGTGGTATTGATGGGTGATCCGCACCCTGCTGCTGTCCTCGCAATTCCTCCTGGAGTCGCTCATGGATGCAAAGTGCTTCAAGGCCCTTCGCATCTCTTTTACATTACTTCGCAAGTTTACGATCCAAATGACGAAGGCAGAATCCCGTACGATGACGCCGAAATCGGGTTCGATTGGCTTGCATCGCCGCCGATAACGTAGGCAGTTTGGAGATGAATTGGATGAATTGGATGAGGGAATGAGGGGATGCTGAGTGTGGAGTGCAGAGTACGGAGAGCGGAGAGCGACCATTAGCGACAACCGCCAACCAACACCCAATGACCCAATGACCCAAAAATGTGTGGCTTAACAGGCTTTTTCGATAGATCTGCGAACCTTTCCGAGCAGGAAGGACTATCCTTGCTTGCTAAGATGGGGGAGGCGATTCAACATCGTGGCCCAGATGATCACGGCGAATTCTACGAACCGAACCATGGAGTTGGCATTTCGTTCCGCAGACTTGCCATTCTGGACACTAGTCCGACCGGCCATCAACCGATGAACTCGGATTCAGGACGCTTCACGATGGCGTACAACGGCGAAGTTTACAACTTCAAGCGAGTGGAATCAGAATTAGCTGGCGCGGGTTTATTGCCTGTCCTTCGGGGAACTTCTGACACAGAGATCATGCTTGCAGCATTTGAAGCATGGGGCGTTCAAAGTGCCGTCAAGAGATTCATCGGTATGTTTGCGATCGCACTCTGGGATCATCAAGAGAATTGCCTATATCTGATTCGAGACCGAGTTGGCGTCAAGCCGATGTATTACGGCTGGTTCGGAAACACGCTCATTTTTGGCTCCGAACTCAAAACATTGCGCTGCCACCCAACTTTTGAGGCTGAAATTGATAGGGACTCGCTCGCCCAATTCCTCCAATTTAGCTACGTTCCTTCGCCTCATTCGATTTACAAAAACGTTTTCAAATTGCCATCTGGGACGATTCTCAAGGTCAATTCTCACGGGAAATGCGAGGGCCTAACGTCCTATTGGAGCTTAGACAAGGCAGCTTCCGACGGCAAGAAGAATCGTTTTTCAGGTTCGCGAGACAGTGCCATTGCTGAATTAGAGACATTGCTCACTGACTGCATTGGTTTGAGAATGATCGCGGATGTTCCTTTGGGAGCTTTTCTCTCTGGTGGCGTTGATTCCTCATTGGTTGTCTCGATCATGCAAGCTCAATCTTCGATTCCGGTCAAAACCTTTTCTGTTGGGTTTCAGCAAGGCGAATATGACGAAGCAGTCTTTGCTAAAGAAGTCGCTAAACACTTGGGAACAGATCATATCGAACAATATGTGAGCGACCAAGACGCTCTAGATGTCGTTCCGCTCCTGCCAGCGATGTTCGATGAGCCGTTCGGTGATCCATCTCAAATTCCAACATATTTGGTGTCCAAGATGGCTCGTCAGCACGTAACCGTCAGCCTTTCTGGCGATGGCGGAGACGAACTGTTTGGAGGATACAACCGATATTCAGTCGCGAAGAAGCTTTGGAAGTTGAATCAGAGGTATCCAGAGACACTACGCAATGTAATGATCGCAACCCTAAAGAGCTTGCCCCCCTCCGCTTGGGAATCAGTATATGGGCTGTTTCGTTGGACTATGCCAAGCTGCCTGAAGGTCAAGCGAGTTGGAGAAAGGATTGATGTTCTCGAATCTGCCTTGGCGGCCAAGGGCCAAGCGGATATTTATGAGAGAATCATGTCGCATTGGGATTCGCCAGAAGCGGCTGTCGTTGGCTCCCAAAGACGAACTCCGATTGGATTCGAGGCTCAAAACTTTTCCAACGCATTTGAATTCACCGAGAACATGATGCTTACCGACATGAAGACCTACATGCAGGAGGACGTTCTTGCCAAGGTGGACAGGGCAAGCATGGCAGTGAGTTTAGAAGCTAGAGAACCGCTTTTGGATCATCGCCTCGTCGAATTTGCACTTGCATTGCCACCCGAATGGCGCGCGACTCAGTCGAATACTAAGCAGTTATTGCGAGACGTGCTATACGGGCATGTTCCGAAGGAACTGATCGAACGTCCAAAGCAAGGCTTTGCAGCACCCATTGGAGACTGGATTAACGGTGCACTGCAAGGCTGGGCGGATGAGCTACTGGACGAAAAGCGGCTTGAAAGCCAAGGATTTCTCGATCCAAAGCCAATACGAAAGATGCTGAACGAGCATCGGTCGGGCAAGAGAAATTGGCAATTTGCACTCTGGAATGTGCTGATGTTCCAGGCTTGGCTGAAAGACAATTCCTAAAGTGCGGTAGAGCTTCGAGAAAAATGTGAATTCGAGCGTAGTCATTTTTGTATCTTCAATGGCAATCGAAATCTCCGAACAAGTGTCCAATTTCTGAGAACGTCTTCTTCCATCACGCCTGCTCCAATGTTATGGACGACATAAGGAAATCCTTCTGAATTTCGTTTTGTGGAAAGCACCCCGACATGATCCTTTCCG
>JANNJE010000039.1:0-4299 GCA_031405735.1 Armatimonadota bacterium
CATCGAGTTCAAGTCGAGGATGAGTTCGCGGTCATCAATTCGTTCAAATTCAACGCCTCGGTCTCGAAACGCCTCGAAAATCATCTTTTCTTCGGGCCGTATCAATGAACAAAGGATGCCGATTTTAGAGTGTTTTGCCAACGGGACCTATTCTCCCCAGTCCTCTTCTTCCTCCGGTGCTTTTGCCAATTTTGGCGGAACCAGAGCGAGAATTTCGAGTTCTTCGCCACATTCTGGACAATCGAGGAGTTCACCGACTTCCGGTGAAGCGGGAAGTTCGACCATTACTGCGCAAAGTGGGCACTGAGCCTTTTTTGTATCTGACATTGTTTCGTGCGCTCCAATAAGCGGTCCCAACGGCACTGTCGGGGAATTCGATATTTTAGCATGGAACTAGCAATCCTGAGTTGTGGACCACTATGTATTCTTTGTTACATTGTTGATGTATTGAAACGGGCTGCCAAATCCTGGCAAGCCGACTCCCAAATCGGAAACTGAAACTCGAACCCTGCTTCAAGTAGTCGAGTTGGAATCACTCTCCTGCTTTTAAGCACCAATTCAGATTCCGTTTTCATCAAGAAACAACCGATTTCGACTAACCAACGGGGAGTTGGAAGGCTAAATTTTCTGCCCGCCGCACTTCTTAGAATTCGAACAAACTCACCTTGAGGAAGCGGATTTGGGGAGCATATATTGATTGCCCCCTCAAATTCTTCATTAGCAATCAGGAAGTCTAATGCACGGGCAAAGTCCACCTCGTGAATCCATGAAACGAATTGCTTTCCGTCACCCAGTCTGCCGCCAACCCCTTTTTTGGCCAACTTATAGAGGACGTCAAATACGCTTCCCTTGTCCGCTGACATTGTCATCGAGCTTCTCATCGCTACTTTTCTAGTTCGTGGTGTTTCCACTTCAAAGAATGCCCGTTCCCAAGCTTTTGCAATCTCAATGCTAGCGTTCCATTTTGGAGGTGCATCAGGTTCGTCGCCTCCAAAGATTCCAGTGAACTCGTCGTTGGCAGCGTCGAATCTGTGCGCGTAAATCGTCGCTGTAGAGGCTTGCAACCACAGCTTTGGCGGGAGCTTGCATTTAGAGATGGCTTCTCCAATAATTCTTGTCGAATCCACCCGACTATCCATCATTTGTTCCAGATTTGATTTGTTGTACCTGCAATTCACTGACCGGCCAGCCAGATTGATGACGACATCAGCCCCTTCAAATTCGCTGCACCAATCTCCAGGATTACTTCCGTCCCAACGTACTACGCGAACTCTCGCGATTTCTCGTTTAGAACGGCTCAGAACAACAATTTCGTCACTCTTAGCAAGGAAGTGCCGAATCAATATGGCTCCGACGTTCCCTGATCCTCCAGCAAGAACAACTTTCATCTATTTCAATAATACTTGAAAATATGGCATACTGTTGGCATGGTTCCGGAAAACATGACCACAACCTGGCATCCCGAAGCCGGCGGCAAACGGGCATGGCTCGTGTTTGAGGACGATAAAACTTACGATGTCGGACCTAATACTGGCGACAGATTTGAAGAAGTCTGCAATCGAATTCTGGGTGGAAACTACTACCCTAACGATGCAATTGTCGTTGATGGCGACTTTAGGAAAGAAGGACGACTAGTTCGAAAGGGTGACAAGATCTTCCAATCTGCACCCCTTTTCGGCAGATTTGGAGGACCAAAACTCAAGAGTGTTGTGGAAGTCTTTCTTGCAGAAAGGTCGAAAGCGACGACTTCCTTTGCAGAGGAATTGAACCGTGGCAAAAAGCCTGTACCACGCTATTGCCACTTTGGCTATGTGACAACGAAGAAACACCACGGCCGAGGCATATGGCAAGCGCGACTTGAGACTACGAACAGCAGGTTGAATCTTAGAGTTTGGAGTACTTCGATGCCAAATTCGATATGGTTTTGGCTAGGATTGCCGATTGCAAGATGCTTGCAGCTGCGAGCAAGACGAAGGGCAATTGAAGAGTTTCGCAATAGCTAGGTACCCCTTCTCAATGCCGCGAGATCATTGATAAAATGAAGCCTCTTAACTAAACTGGTTTCGATTCTCTTTTATGACTGGTGCCAGCGATCTATTGATGGTATGCAATCGTATACGCTAAAGATTCTATGCGATACACCGCACATTTATCACGTTTCTAAGCTGACACCGATGAATCCGGTATTCATACGATAAGTTGTTTTCCAGTCAAGCGGAACAAGACGCCTACTGACCATTAGCTGGGCTGGATTTACGATGGCAAGCTACTGAGTCAACCAAAGCTTTAGAAATGGCAAACCCGGTGCGAACCGGAGACGCAAAGCCGCGAGTCTGGCAATTGGGCCAGAAAGTCGGGTTACCGTAGGCAATTAGAGGGAAGAAATGCAATCAACGACTATGGTCGGTTCTCAATTTAGAACCGCACAACACTCTACTTTTACTAGGCTCATCGCATCCTGTGTATTTGTACTTGGATTTTGTGCCTTTGTTTCAGCTCAAGATACCACTAAGCTCAGACTGAAGTGCGATTCCTTTGTAAGAAAGGAAATTGATTCGACTCGCAAAGACAGCTACAGTGTAATTGTCCAATTGACCGGAAGGCAAACTTCCGGACACGATAACGAAATGAAACAATTGAAGGGCTTGATGAGGCATAAGTTCGGCTCAATCAATGCGTATAGCTTGACCTTGCCGATGAGTGCGTTGAAAGCACTTGCGAACAAGCCATACGTCAAGCGCATTTCATGGGACATGGCGGTGGTAAAGACTGATGCATTTACAGTTGGTCATTCTGGTGCGAAATTCGTTTGGGACGACTATGGCGTGAGAGGAAACGGGATTAATGTTGCCGTTGTTGACAGCGGCATTGCGGGTCACGATGACCTTTCAGCTTCGACAATCTCAAGCAGCCGAGTGATCGCTCGTGTGAGCTTTGCAAATACGGCCCCGACCAACTACGACGATAGCGGACATGGAACACATGTCGCCGGTATCATCGCTGGCAATTCAGCCATGGCGCAAGGCAATGATGCGGTGCAGTCAGTCTTTGGCTCGGCTCCATCGTCGAAGCTCGTATCCGTCCGTGTCCTCGACCATACCGGTTCAGGCACTGTATCATCGGTAATGGCGGGCCTCGAATGGATTTTGACAAACAAGGACAAGTACAAGATTCGTGTCGTGAACCTGTCACTTGGACACAGTATCGCCGAATCTCATGCGACCGATCCGCTATGCTTGATGGTCGAAAAGCTTTGGAAAAGCGGAATCGTGGTCGTAGTTTCGGCAGGAAACGCGGGACGAAAGCTTGGAATTCAAACGAAGGGACTCGAAAATGAAGGCTGGGGCGTCAACTACGGTTCGATCGAATCGCCTGGCAACAGTCCGTACGCAATTACTGTAGGCGCCATGAAAATTTCGAGCTCTGGCAAGCGCGACGATGATCTTGTCGCGACGTATTCAAGCCGAGGACCTAGCGTACTGGATCACGTGCTAAAGCCAGACATCGTGGCACCTGGCAATCGAGTCATTTCGTTGGGGTTCGCAAATTCGTTCCTCGATTCAGAGGCGACTTCAGCTAACCACGTCATGGCGTCCGAAATATACAACGATAAGTACGCCGGTTCTGGAAACGAAAACGATTTGACAACCATTATCTTGTCGCACTACATTCGACTTTCAGGCACGTCAATGGCAGCTCCTGTCGTATCTGGTGCCGTTGCGCTCATGCTCGAAAAGTATCCATCGCTTACGCCAAATACGGTCAAGGCTCGACTGATGGAGAGTGCAACAAAGTGGAGCGACCAGACTGGAGTTTACGATCCTTGTACGTTCGGAGCAGGATTCCTGGACGTGTCGGCGGCGATGAGAAGCAAAGTCGTCGCAACTGTGCCTGCTCTCAGCCCGACGCTCTCGGTCATGGCAGATGGCACAGTCCGACTCGACACGCTCAATTTACTTGGAGGTACTAGAGCGATTTGGGGAACAGGCAACTTTGATGCCAGCCAAATCTGGGGAAACCGCGCCATTTGGGGTAGCGATATCAAGGTTACTGCCGATACCATTTGGCGAGTTAACTCAGAAATTCTGGGCGGATCAAGGGCATTGTGGGGCACAGTCACAGTCCAAGACAACCGCGCCATATGGGGCAGCGATTCGAGTCTCGTCAATCCGTTTCAATTCACCTTGTCAGGTGATTAGTGGAGATAAAGGCCCGCCCTCGCAAGTGCGAGGGCGGGCTCTTTTTTTGCCAGAACGGACTAAAACTACGTACTGATCACGAAAATTCTGTCGCAGAAAG
>JANNJE010000040.1:0-17725 GCA_031405735.1 Armatimonadota bacterium
GGTTAACTTGGTTTGGCGGTATTTTGGGGCGGGCGCGGGCTTTACCTATCTATTTTCTTGGATAAATTTTCAAAATAAAATAAAAAACGCGCGCACACCCCCGCGCACTCCCAAACTAAATCTGCCCTAAAACGCTAGACATCTCAATTGCAGCCAGTGCAGCTTCTCGACCCTTGTTTCCAAGCTTCATCCCGGCTCTCTCTAGAGCTTGATCTTGGTTTTCAGGAGTCAAAATCCCCCACGAAATCGGCGTCTTGTGCTCGATTTGCAAGTTCATAATCGCCGCGCCGACGTCGTTGGCGAGAACCTGCGCATGAACGGTTGCACCTTGCAAAATGCAACCCAAAGCCACAATTCCATCCACCTTAGTTTTTCTTGCTAAAAGGCTCGCGATAGTGGGCGGAATTTCCCATGTTCCCGGAACCCAAACGACCTCGACATCGGGGTCGCCATGGCGGGCAAATTCATCAATCGCCCCTTCCAGAAGCTGTTTCGTGATGAACTCGTTCCACCGGCTTACGACGATGGCAAATCGCTTCCCTTTCGCGTCCATGGTTCCTTGAATCGTGCGCACGATGGTAATTATGGCGGATTCGGTGGGAGGGACTAGGGAACTAGGTTGGCAAACTATGGCCATTTGATCTTCGAAATTTAGCCTCGTCTTTCGCGAACGACTTCGTGGCTTGGTCTTGGGTCAGGACCATCAAGGGCCAAATGAGCGGAAAAATTCCCATCATTAGCCCAGCGTTCAAATAGTTAATCAACCGCACTCCATCAAATTCAGGCAACAGAAAATACAGTGATGCACCTAGCGCCGCAAACAGCGCACCAACGGCAACCGATCCTGCCCAAACTTTGCTCCAATTGATAGGCTCACACGGAACGAAAAGCGGTGGAAATACTGTTGGAAATCGACCTCCAGGATCATCGTAAGGCTCAGATTGAACTCTGCTCTGGAAAAGCTGCTTGAATTTTTTATCGAGCGGCCTGCCATCAGGTTCAAAGAGCATCATTCTTAGTTGGCGCAAACAAAGCCCTTTTGGAAGCATCAGTGGAGTTCCCTGGTCATAGAATAGCAATTTGGATCGAAAATCAGCCGGTCCAAGGCAAAACCAAAAATACTCGCCTGAGAACCAGAGTTTGCCATTCTGAATCCAAATCCACCCTTTTGTCGCAGTTAGGTTTCGAATTCGGACGACAGCCAAAATGGCATCGGGCGGCGCTCCCTTGGTTCGCACGTACAAAGACTCAGTTTTCTTCGGCAATTCTCTTCTTGAGCGTAATGAAGTTACCAATGCCCAACCATATAGTCCGCCAAGAATGGAACACATAAAAGCGAACGATAAGATTTTTTGATACAAAGCAGAACCAGGATGCGCAAGAATTCCTAGCACGATGAACCGCGCACCCAATACCATCACTAGAAACACCAACGTAGTCAGAGCAACAATTCGCCACCCGCTAACTTCCTTGGGTTCTGTTGATGATCCGGGTCCAACGTAAGGACTAATCCGAATTGGCTTGGCCGTTGCTCCCGGTCCAAAGTACGGACTCACCCGAATCGGACCAATTTGCTCGAACTTGCCAAAAACACCATCTGACATACCAATGTTCTTAGTACTATTAGGGCTCGAAGCAGGTTGCAATGCCTCAAACAACTGAAATGGCTACGTCGCCCTCAACAACCCGCCCAACACACGGATACCCCTCAATCTCTCCGCTCGAAAACAGCGCCAGCCCCCCGCTGCTCTGAGGGTCGAAGCAAACCTGAATCAGCCAATTTGGAACCGAAGGGTCAATGGAACAGGCATCGGAAACAAACGCCCGATTTTTTGCTGAGCCTCCTGTCAAATATCCTGCGGCAACCATTTCCTCAATTCCCGGAAAGATGGGAAGGGCGGAAGCGTCAATTTCTATGGCAACCTCGCTGGCTCGTGCGATGTTGTAAAGGTGCCCGACGAGTCCAAAACCCGTAATATCTGTCGCGCAACGGACTCCATGCTTCAGCCCGACTTCGCAAGCATCCTTGTTAAGCATCATCATCGAATCAATCGCAGTTTGAGCTTGCTCAGAAGTGCATCCTTCAAATTTGATCGCGGTTGAGACGATCCCGGTTCCCAAAGGTTTCGTCAAATAGATTCTGTCGCCGACCTTCGCATTGGTATTGGCAAACATCTGGTTTGGGTTCACCATGCCTGTAACAGACATCCCAAACTTGGGTTCGTCGTCAATGACGCTATGCCCGCCAAGCACTACTGCGCCAGCTTCGCTGGTCTTGTCATATGCTCCTAAAAGCACATTCGCCCAAACCTCGGCTGGTGCCGCATCTGGGTCAAAGCAGGCGATATTGAGCACGGTAAGAGGCTTGCCGCCCATTGCGTACACATCGCTGAGGGCATTTGCAGCAGCAATTGCGCCGTAGGCATAGGGATCATCAACGATGGGCGTGAAGAAATCTAGAGTTTGAACCAGAGCCTGATCATCAGACAGCCGAAAGACACCTGCGTCGTCTCGACTTTCGAGACCGACAAGCAGGTTCGGATGCGAGCTTTGCGGCAATTGTCGGAGAACCTCCGATAGCTGGGTCGGGCCCAGTTTGCTCGCTCAGCCAGAGCAGGAAACCATTTCAGTTAAACGCACGGGTTTATTTTACGCGCTTTTTGGGATGCGGGTATGGGAGATGGATTGTATGGATTGAAGGGGAAAGTGCGGAGTGCGGAGATCGGAAAACCGCCAACCGCAATCTGCCAACTACTGACAACCACCTAGAACCCCATCATTTGCGACCAGGACTCAATAGGAACGCTCACTTTGGTCAATCGCCATTGCCGATCTGGGATCAATAGAAACTTGGTTGTGTGCTCCTTCTGAAACTCGATGCGAACATCTGGGATCGTTGAGCCCAAATTGATCGGCCCTGCCATGGATAGCCTCACGGGGGTCAGAATGAACGCAAAATCGCCGGAAACCTGCGCTACTTTCGTTTCAACTTCAACGTTTGGCTTGTTGTCATGAATGAATCTCGCCACCTGTTCACGATTCATGATAGATTGCCCATTGATCTCGAAGGACGCGCTCAGGTGCTCCAAAACGCTCCCAGGTCTACCTTCCCTCCCAGCAGCAATGGCAGCATTTAGTGCTTCCTGAATGAGCTCTTGATCCGTCTTCCTGGTCCCAAGGTATCCAATAAGAACTGTGGCTCCTAAACCAATTCCGATCAGTGAAACGCCAAATTTTGCTTTAGAGTTCATTTTTCATCACCTCGCGAATGTTGGCTACGTCAGCCGTCATCTGCTTCTTTAGGGACTCCAAAGTATCAAACTTGCGTTCATCTCTGATCCGATGATGGAATCTGAGTAGGACAGAAGTCCCATATAGTTGGTCGCCGGGGAAGTCGAGGAGATAGGCTTCGATGGTTCGAGGAGTGGTTCCAATCGAAGGCCGAGTGCCGATACTGATTGCAGCGACAAAACTCCCCAAATCCGTTTCTGCAATTCCGGCATAAATTCCATCAGGAGGCATGATCTGGTCAAAAGCTCTTGCGATATTGATAGTTGGAAAACCCAAAGTTCGGCCCAATTTTTTGCCAGAAACCACGATTCCGGGCATTCCCCAAGCCCTTCCTAGCAAATTCATTGCAACGGGAAAATCACCTGTTGAGATTGCAAACCGAATCTGTGAGCTGCTGATCCTCTTTCCTTCCAATCCATAGGCAGGCACAACCGTTGTTTGGATTCGTTCTGCGAGCCATTCCGGGGTGCCCTTTCTTTGAAAACCAAAAGCGAAGTCATGCCCAACTACAATCTGAGTTGCTGAAAGGGTGCCTATTATCAAACTCGCTAGGAAATCGTCAGCAGATGTCTGGCTTAGTTCAACAGTAAAGGGCAAGATTACAGCCACCGACACTCCTAAGGACTTGAACATCTTAAGGTTGCCAGCAATAGATGAGATAGGCTGTGGAGCCTTTTCAGGAGCAAGAATCGTTGCAGGATGCCGGTCAAAGGTCACCAGGACCAGCGGCATCTCCTTCCCTTTTGCAGTATCTCGGGCCGTAGAGATCACTTGCTGGTGCCCGAGGTGCACCCCGTCGAAAGTGCCAATGCAAACGACAGATTCAACCCATTCGGGATGCAATAACTCGGCTCCGAAGTGCACCTGCATTGGGGGATTGTACCGATGCCGCTTTTGGCTGAGTTGGTCTGGCCCAATTTTGGAGTTGTTAGACGAGTTGGACTGATAGGACGAATAACTCTTACGAATCCCGCAAGTCCAACTATGCCTACCCCAATCAAAACAACAATTTTCAGCCAAAATAGAAATTCATGAAGGTTTCGGCGTCAACAGACGCCTTTGTCCCTAGACTCTTTCTATCTCTTCGCGACTACAACGCCTCGAAGTTTCTTTCCGATCTCATTGCCGGCATAACTGTCGGGCTCGTTGCCCTTCCACTTGCTATGGCATTCGCCATATCGTCCGGCGTACTTCCCGAAGCAGGAATATATGGCGCAATTGTTGCTGGCTTCTTGATCTCTGCGTTGGGTGGTTCAACAACTCAAATTGGCGGACCGACAGGAGCGTTTGTTGTTGTTGTCGCCGGGATCATCCAAAAATACGGGCTTGACGGCCTATTGATGTGCACCATGATGGCTGGCGTAGTGCTGATGCTACTGGGCATATCCGGCCTTGGAACTGCAGTCAAATATATTCCACGTCCCGTAGTCATTGGCTTTACGAACGGAATTGCTGTCCTTATTGCAAGCACGCAGATCAAGGACTTTTTTGGACTCGGGGTCGCAAAGGTTCCAAGCGAATTCCTATTGCGGATGGATGTGTTGCTGAAGGGATGGCAAACGTATTCCCTAGAAGCTACCAGCCTAAGCATTGCAATTCTGGCGATGCTCATCCTTTTCTTGCGGTTTGGAAAACGGGTTCCCGGTGCGATTGTTGCCCTTGTCCTAGGGACAGGCGTTGCCTGGTGGGCGGGGCTCCCAATCGAGACCATTGAAACTCGCTTTGGTGGAATTCCATCTGGATTTCCAGGATTTCACATTCCTACATTTCGCCCTGAACTGATCATTCCCTTACTCTCCCCCACCATAACGGTCGCTATGCTGGGTGCAATTGAATCGCTCTTATCAGCAGTTGTCGCCGACAACATGACCGGGGAAAAGCACAATCCGAATGTCGAGCTCTTCGCGCAAGGCATCGCAAACATTGCATCTCCCCTCGTTGGAGGACTTCCAGCCACCGGAGCCATAGCCAGAACGGCAACCAACATTCGAGCTGGAGGAAAGACGCCAATTGCAGGAATCGTTCATGCACTAGTCATGCTAATGGTGCTCATTTTCGCAGCACCGCTCGTTAAACACATTCCGCTCTCCGTTTTGGCTGCAATCCTCATGATCGTCGCCTACAACATGGGCGAATGGAAGGAAATCCCAGGAATTTTGCGAATGGGAAATGCAGACAAGGCTGTTTGGGCTATCACTTTTGCCCTTACAGTCTTTGCCGACCTTTCCGTAGCTGTCGAGGTTGGAATGGCACTAGCCGCATTGCTCTATATTCAAAAGGTTACGGCAACAACAACAGTGGCAAAAGTCACGCCTGAATACATTGAGAGCGGGCGCGACCACAGCCTGCAAAGCAATCCATTGCCTGAAGGAGTTATCGCATACCGAATTCATGGACCCTTTCTCTTTGGCTCTACTGACAAACTGTCAATCATTGACGATGAATTCGACTCACTCCCTCAAGTTGTACTTCTGAGGCTCCGAAATATGACAGCTCTCGACGCGACGGGACTTCATGCATTGGAATCGCTGGCTGACAAACTCCATGCTTCAGGAAGAGATATGGTGCTGTGCGGTATGCGAGAGCAGCCTCGAAGGTTGATGAACAAGTATCAATTCAATAAGCATTTGGGCGACGAGAATATCTGCGATACCGTTAAGCTTGGGATTGAACGGGCGAAGATAATCATTGGAACTAGCCGGAATGCTGTTTGAATTTCTTGAATCAGCCTAAACCGAACAAAATCGAACACTTCCGAACAACGGTTAAAAGACAATCTCGTCTTGAAACGACTCCGGAGTGGATCGGCAGGCTGTCATTTTTTCGGCAAATTGGCGGAAAACGGTCCAGTACTCGCTCTCGCGATCTAGGCCGACCCAGAAATCATCGGAATTAGCAGTCAAGATCACATAGTATCCAAACATATAATGGGCTACTCTCTTTCGAATCAGTTTCGAGTTCACCATCAAAGCTACTTCTTCAAAAAACCCGACGAAATTCCGCTTTTGTTGCACGGAAATATTTTTGAGATGCACGTCCTTGGCTTGCAATAGTTCGAGAATCTCTCGATATTGCGGAGTCTCCAAAAACCGGCGACGCATTTGTACAAAATTCCCTGCCCTCTCCTGACGCCCTCGACGCGCATACTCCAAAAATCCTGTCAGGAACGTGACAACAGCGATTACGCCAGCAATTGTAATCGCCCAGTCCTTGAGGTAATTGAGATCAGTCACGCTTGAATGTACCGCGGGAGTGTGGCAAAATGGGACTACAATTTCGCATGACTGCACTCGCAATGGAAATTCATTTGCGCTTGACTGGGTGCAATTCGTTAAAGGAAAAGCGGCACAGAATTCGCCCAATCATGGAAAAGCTTCGAAATCGCTTTAGAGCAAGCGTTGCCGAAATCGGAGACAACGAACTATGGGGAAATGCTGTTATCGGAATTGCCATCGTAGGATCAAATGAGACGCTTGCAAGAGAAGCGAAGGCAAGGGTTATCGAGTTCCTTGAATCTAATCCTGAAATTGAAATCCTCATCGAAATGAGCGAAATAGTAATTTTGTAGTCATTTAGGCAACGTCTCGGCGTCGAACGGCGTAATCAAGCTACAATTCCGTGGCATTTATGGGCAGCGTGCTCGACTTCTTTATCCATCTTGATGACCACCTGAAACGGGTCATTCTAGATTTTGGCCCGTGGACATACGGAATTCTGTTCCTTATCGTTTTCTGTGAAACCGGACTGGTTTTCATGCCGTTTCTTCCAGGCGATTCGCTACTTTTTACGGCTGGAGTTATTGCCAAACAAGAAGCAGGGCTTAACTTCTGGTTCGTGTATCTCACCTTCATTGTCGCTGCGTTTTGCGGAGACAATGTGAATTATTTTGTCGGGAGATACTTTGGTCATAGGCTGTTTAATCGCCCGAAGTCAAAAATATTCAAACACGAAAATCTAGAAAAAACCCACGCATTTATGGAGCAGCATGGGCATAAAGCGATTGTCATTGCTCGATTCGTTCCCATTGTTCGAACTTTCGTTCCTTTCGTCGCAGGGATGGGCGAAATGAGCTATTCAAAATTCATAAGATGGAGCGTTTTAGGAGCGCTCATCTGGGTTACTGTTTGCGTAGGCGGAGGATATGTCTTTGGCAGCATCCCGATTGTTCAAGACAACTTCTCGACCGTGATTTATCTGTTGATTGGATTCACCTTGATACCTATTGTGATCGAGGCGTACCGGCACCGAGTCAAGTCGAAGAAGTCGCGAGTCGTTCCGCCCAAAGTAGAAGAAAATCCGAATTCAAATTAGAGTTACAGCTCATTTGAGCGACGCAAGAATTTCTTTCAATAGAGTCGTTGGCTGATCTGTGATTACGGGAAACCAAACCTGTTTCGTCATGCCAGCAGAAGACACTGAAAACATTGTCGGCGTTCCGGCGATTCGCAGGTTCACAATGCCTTTGCCTTTTGGATCTACAAAGACAGGGAACTTTGATTTTATCAGATTGTCGTCAAGGGACAGAACTCCAATCGTTGCGCCTAGCTCCTGAATCTGCTTTGAGTTTTGTTCAAGGAAGTTCAAAAGTCGTTCAGAGTATTCGCAATCATTGCGAACTGCAACCAAAATATATTTTTTGGTTGAAAGAACGCTTTGAATGGTTCCGGACTGGCCGTCTTTCACCCAATTTTGGAAGCTGAATTTTTCTTTCCATTGAATAGGGATATCTTCAAGATTGAGCGCCTGGGATGTATATCCTGGCTCCAAAGCTCCCGCAAAAGTTGATGCGGGATATTTCCGATTGGTTATCCAGTTAGAATAAGTCACCTTGATCGAGACTTGGCGACCGTCAATGATCATTGCCTCCGCAGTTCTAACAGGCCTTCCAAATTCGTCAATAGAAACTTCAAGGTCTGCTGGCCCGTTCTGGGTTTCATACTTCAGCATGACAGTTTGAATTTTCGCACCAGGCGGTGCTGGCAACAGTTGCTTTTTCGGATTATTGCCAATGAAGCGAAAGTCGCCTAGCAAAAGAAGCTTTGGAAACGTGTAATGCCCAAGTGTGGTGACTTCGTTTGGAGGAGTGACAAACGTATGAAATGTTGGCCACTCGCGATACTTTTTTGCACTTCGATCTATCTCAATTACATGACGTGCGTCTTGAAAAAAAGAATAGTATCTGCCGCTCCAAGATGAGGAGAAAGCCGTTCGATTCGGTTTGGCAAATGTGACCTTTGCAGAGCCCTCACCCAGAATCAGTGAATTTGCAATCGTCATCGAAACGGTCAACGTTGACGCCTTTTTCATGAAATTGACGTAGCGGTCGAGTACCGCATCGGCATCAATAATGGGTGGATAGATGAATAAAGGCATAACTTTTGCTACACGTCCTGTTTTGCAAAACTTCGCAGATTTCCCTGCTTCAACAGAATTTACCAGGTTTGCAGTGCAGGCCGAAGCGATGAAACAACCCTGCAAGTTGTGGTGACAACCGTTTGACAAGCACGCAACACTTCCCTAGCTAGTGGCCTATGGCAGACTCGTCACAACGACATTCGCCATCTCAGTTACTCGCATTGTGGAAAACTTTTTGAAGCTAATTGAATTCGAATCGCGTCCATTTCACTAATTCAGCGATACTTGTGCATCGCTGAGACCTTCGAGGTTTCGTATGCGACCAGATAATCTGTTTGAAAATCAGGCCACGATCAAAGTTTTCGGTGTTGGCGGCGCGGGAAGCAACGCTGTCAATCGAATGATCAATGAGGGTGTTGTGGGCGTGCACTTTATCGCGTTCAACACCGACTCCCAGGCTCTGCAGCTTTCAAAGGCTCCAACCTGCATTCAACTCGGAAGCAACTTGACGAAAGGGCTCGGCGCGGGCGGAGATCCCGAAGTTGGACAGAGAGCGGCAGAAGAGAGCAAAGATCAAATCCTTGCGGAATTGCAAGGCGTAGATATGGTCTTTATCACTGCCGGCATGGGCGGCGGAACTGGCACTGGCGCGGCTCCGTATATCGCTGAATTGGCGAAACGAGAAGGCATTTTGACCGTTGGCGTCGTCACCAAGCCGTTTATTTTTGAAGGCCCTCGACGGAAGAAACTTGCGGAATCAGGCGCGGCTCGGCTTCGAGAGCACGTTGACACTCTGATCACAGTTCCCAACGACCGCTTGCTGAGCGTTATTGAAAAGAAAACGACTATGCAACAAGCATTTGCAGCAGCCGACGATGTGCTTCGCCAAGGAGTCCAGGGAATTTCCGACATCATTTTACTGCCTGGAATCATAAACGTTGATTTTGCTGACGTGCGTAGCGTAATGAGCGACGCAGGCGCCGCGATCATGGGACTTGGAAGGGGCGTTGGCGACCAGCGAGCCAGAATCGCAGCCCAGCAGGCAGCGAATTCACCGCTCCTTGAAACCAACATTCAAGGTGCAAAGCGTCTCCTCATCAACATTACCGCCGGAAACGATTTCAGCATCGGCGAAGCTTACGATGCGATGGAGTACATCCTTCAATTTACTGACGCCAGCGATGCCGACATCATCATGGGGCACGTAATGCGCGATACGGGCAATAACGAAGTCATGGTGACGCTACTAGCGGCAGGAATGGACCCTGCTCGCCCTCCTCAGGAACGTCCGAGCGAGATATTTCACCAATCATCGTCGCAATTTCCTGTAGCAGATTCGATAGGGGACGGGACGAAGACTTCAGCCATCCAACTAGACGAAATTGACCTAGACATCCCGACATTTCTTCGTAGACAACGTTCCAGCAGCTAAACAGCTTATATCTCTCCGCGCCTCGGCAACAGATCGAGGGCTACTGGTCCAACGCTAGCCCCGCCTTTCAACGGCGGGGCATTTTTTGTGGATAACTTTTTGAAGATGTTTGCTCAAATCCGGCAAAAATGCCTTACAATGTATTTAGGGCAATCATGACTGCATGCGCTGACGCTTGGGAAGGTCTCGAGGGACCGAGGGAAACGAATACGGGGCACAATCGAGATTTTATTGGATTTGTGCCCCCCAATGGCGGAATAACAAAGAACGGAACCGACAATGACGACCCTAAAATTGCCGTAATCGCTGTCGCGGATCAGGGACAGCGAAATCAAGTCATTCGGTCTTATTCAAAACAAGGTTATTCTTGTGTTTCATGCGAAACGAACGACGATTGGGCGATGAAGTCTAACCTGTTTTTTGCGCGTCAGAATGCTACTTTGGTCACCGACGACCTTGACTTGATTTGGCAAGTGCGATTGCACGACCTGACGGAGGGGACTTCGGTACTTGTCCACGCACTCGTCCAAACCAATGAGCTTCTTGTCGAGGCTCATGCACTTCAGCTAGGTGTTTCCGAAATCATTGAGTCGCTGTCAGAGACTGATCCCATTTCGTTCAAAGATTTCTTCTAATTGAGTCCGCCGACCTGCAAAATTGACCCTCAAACCGTCAAGATACATTGTGGACTTTCCGATCTTAGTTTTGGCCGGGTTTGGCGAAGCAGGAAAACTGCCGGTCCAGGTTTCTGATACTTTTGAACTGCCTGATTTGCCTGCATCGCCAACTATTGGCTGGATACACGTCATTGCCTCAGATGCTACGGCTGCCCAATCGTCGCTAGTTTCAAAATACGGCCTCCGAGACCTTGAAGTCTCCCTTTCGCTTGATCCAAACCAAACGGCTGACATTCATGATCACAAGGATATGCTCTTTGTTGAAGTCCCCATGGTGACCCGAATTGATGAATCTGAACAGTATTCCGAGATAGGAATCTTTCTTACGAAAGGTTGGATCATTTCAGTCTCCATTGACGATGACCCCATTATCCGCAAAAGATTTAGCCAATGGCTTTTGGAACCTCTGCCTAAAAAGGAAGTTGCCGCGGGAATTTTGTATGGACTGCTCGATGCGATTGTGGACAGCTATTTTCCTATTGCTGATGCGATGCAAGAAGAAATGTCCGACATTGAAGACAGGCTTTATGACGGCACAACAGATCAGATTCGTGAAGCCCTGGAACACAAGCGAAGACTTCTGCTTCTTCGAAGGAAGATTGCCCCAGTTCGAGATGTCGTAAATTCCCTCTTGAGGCGGAATCACGACTTAATTCCTAGTGAACTTTGGCCGTATTTTCATGACCTCTTTGAACAAGTGGCAAGGACGCTTGATTTGATTGATTTGAGCCGGGACATGCTCAGCTCAATGCTTGATGCCCACCTTACCATCGCCTCGAATCGGCTTAATGAAGTCATGAAATTCTTGGCTGTAATCTCGACAATCCTGATGTCAATATCCGTAATCAGCGGAATCTACGGAATGAATTTCAAGTTCATGCCGGAACTAGGACAAAAGTGGGGCTATCCATTTGCCTTGGGCTTAATGGTAGTTGTCAGCACATATGAGTTTTTGTATTTCCGAAGGAAGGGCTGGATATAGGTTTGCAGGTAGTTGGCAAGTGGTCCGCAAGTGGCTAAGTGCAGTTTGCAGTTCGCGGTTTGCAGTTATTAGTTATTGGTTGTAGGCGGTTAGCAGTTGGCGGTTGGCGATTGTCCGGATTCCGCTCTCCGTCTTGCACTCTATATCGCCGACCCCACGGAGTCCTTCACAATTGTCAGGATCTTAAGCGCCTCTAATTCAGATTCCGAAGTTAGCGGCAAACGGACATCACTTCGTACCAACAACCCCATGTTTGCCAAACAAGCTTTGTTCATGGCGGGCTGAGTCGAATTTCGGAGTGCTTGAATAGCGGGCAAAGCTATTTTGAATTTCTCTTCGGCAGATTCCCGGTTTCCATCAGCAAAATCTCGAACAATCGCGCAAAGGAACCTGCAAATCACATTTGAAGCTCCACTGATCGTCCCAGACCATCCGACCTTCATGGCCGGAAGAAGGAGGGATTCGTCGCCGACAAACAAAACCTGATCCGGACCATTAATGGCTTGGCGAAATTCGATTAGATTCGGTTCATGCCCCGAACTGTCTTTGCATCCCGCAAAATTCTCGTGTTGGGCCAAGGTTTTGAGCACTTCTCCTCGAAGAGAAATTCCTGAAGCCTTAGGAAAATTGTAGACAAGAATTGGCACCGGGCTCTTCTCAAGAACTTCCAAGAACCATTCGACAATGGCTTTCTCTGTTGCAGATTTGAAATAGTATGGAGGCATCAACAGTACCGCAGCGGCTCCAAATTCTCCCGCTCTTTTGCAAAGCCAAATGGCTTCATCAAGGCTCGGAGTGGCAACGCCAAGAATCAAGTCAAGACTGCCTTTTATCGGTTGTGCCATTTGAAGTAAGTCACGCTTTTCGACCGCACTAAGTGAGGGCCCTTCGCCATTAGTGCCGGCCAAAACAACCCCTGTGCATCCGCTCGATTCGAAGAAAGAGAGTAATCTGGCAACTCCTTTCGGGTCAATACGTCCTTTTTCATTGAATGGGGTTACCGATGCCGGATAAACGCCAGGTTGAATCATGAGCCAATTGTGCCAGGTTTTGTTGAAATGAGAACGAAATATGGAGGGTGATCTTTGGGTCCGGCTATTCATTAGCAGTCTGCTTGTCGTCGGAAACGCATTCTTTGTCGCTGCCGAATACTCGCTCGTGAGTGCAAGAAAGAGCCGGTTAGAGTCGCTGGCAAGGCGCGGAAACCGAAACGCTAAGAAGGTGATTGAAGCACTTGACAGCCTTTCAGTTTACGTAGCTGCAATTCAGGTGGGAATCACGGTTTTCAGCATTGGCGCGGGCGCCCTTACAGAACCCCTTATTACAGGTCTGCTCGAAAATGCACTAGGAACAACAGTTCCAAAGCAAGTGAGTATTGTGATTTCTTTGGTTCTTGTAACCTATGTAATGGTCGTTATCGGTGAGCTCGTGCCGAAGTACATCACGTTGAATCGGCCGGAACGGATGGCGATGTTTGTTGTCACTCCGATGCGGCTATTCGCATTGCTGCTAAAGCCGCTCGTGAAGCTAATCGAGATATCAGGCTCCATATTGGTTCGGCCGCTCGGCATTCGAATAGATGCTTCCTCCAGCGAAGCGATCCCTAGAGAAGAACTGCTGCTCTTGGTGAAAGCGGGATCCAGCGAAGGAATGATGGACAAAGTCCATGCCGACATCATTTCCCGCGCAATGCAAATCGACCGTCTGATGGCGCGAGACATCATGGTTCATCGGCTAGATATCAAGTGGCTTCGGGCAGATTTGAACAAAGAAGAGGCACTCAAGCAACTCGCGAGAATCGCCCATACTCGAATTCTCATTTGCCGGGAAGACATTGACGATGTCGCTGGGATTGTCTATATCAACGACATCGTAAAGCGCCTGCATGAACCCAAATTGGACCTTGTCGCCATCGCGCGCCCTGCAATCAGCGTCCCAGAGAACTTAACCCTTGACCGTGTCGTGACGATGATGCGAGAAGAAAAATCTCAAATCCTGCTAGTCGTGGACGAATATGGCGGAACCAGCGGGATCATTACACTCGAAGACGTGGTGGAAGAGATTTTTGGCGAACTTGAGGATTCGCTCGAAAGCGAACGGGAGCCAATCGAAATCAACGCGAGCGGGCGAGTGTCAGCGAAAGCCGACGTGCGCTACGACGAGCTTTTGACAAGGCTCGGAATCGAATGGGACGATGAGCCAAACACAAACACATTGGCCAATATCATGATCGAAGAGCTAGGCAGAATGCCAAAGTTGGGCGACACAGTAACAAATTCGCTTGGTGTCATGCGCATTGAGAACATGGCAAGACGTAGGGTCACGCGAATCTCGATTCAACTCAATCAAGATGTTGCTGCAAAGGTGACTCTGAATCCGGTCGAATGATTGCACCGCTCATGTGCACTCGCAGCCTCTTCGCGATCTCTACTGCATGATCGGCGATGTGCTCCAGCGCATGAAATGAGGCGATGACGCGAATGAAATCCCGCGTTCTTTCAGGATGTGCTTGAACCATCTCAGTCACTTTTGTACGGGCATTCTTGTACCTGAGATCAATCTCCTGGTCGGCATCAATGATTGTTTCCGCAAGTTCGTCTGAGTATTCTACGCAAAGCTTAAGTGCACGTGCGAAGCATAGCCGGGTTAGTTCGCCTAGCTCAGAAAGTTCAACTTTGAGTTCGATGGGGAACTGCCCTGAAAGCTTTACAAGTCGCCGCGAGAGCTTGACAGCGTCGTCTGCGGCTTGCTCGATTTCTGTTACAACCCCAAACGTTGCTGTTAGCCATCGCAGGTCAGTAGCGACGGGTGCTTGTCGCATGAGAATTCTTATGACGAGATTGACGGTTTCATTTTCGAGTTGATCAACAATATCGTCTTGCTCGATCACTTGTTTCGCTAGCTCAATATCAGATGTTACGATTGCCGTGCACGCTTTTCGAATCATCTCCTCTACGATTTGCCCCATTTGTACGATGTGCTGTTGAATTTCGGCGAGCTGATTATCAAAAGTAGAGCGATTTGACATGATTATTCGAAAAATTGGACGTGAAGTTCTTAATAGTATTGCACCGTTTGAATGTTTAGTCCCATTCTTATGGGTCGTATGGTTCACAATGCATGTTGGATGAATCGCCTATATTCAATTTTCCCGTACAACTTCCGGTGCTTGACAAAGATTTCTTGTCTTCTCGGATTCGCTCTGATTTGCTGTTCAGCAATGGCAGATCGGTTGATCTTTATTCCTGTCGGAAAGAAGGTCCCTTTCAAAGCTATCAAGCTCAACTACATGTGGGATTCAGAGAACAGCGACCTTAATAGAAGCACTTTGACAGCTGGAATTGGAGTTAGTTTTGAATTTGCGGCCACAACAAATTCCAACTTTCTAGGTGATAACGATTCAATTTTTGACCTTTCGTACAGCATTGCTGATCCACTCGTTGATTACGCTCCCGGAATTGCCGTTGGCATTAGAGACATCGAAAATAGCTCAGAAATAGGTCGGTACGTGTATGTCGCATTGACTTTTCGGCAGGGACAGTCAGGTGTGTGGAATGGCGAATATCCCGCCGAAGCAACAATTGGCATAAAATATGGGGCTCACGGGCCGCAACTGATGATGGGAGGCTACGTGCCATTGGCTTCGTTCTTAGCCATTGTTGCGGAAATTGACCACGATCGCGCTATTGGGGGCTTTGAATTGAAGCTGATGCCGGATTTGGAAGTTCGCTGCCTCCATCGTTCGGGATTGAAGTTGTATTCGGCTTCGTATCAGGTGCGATTCTAAGCTCGTAACCTTCTTCGTTGCATAGCATTGCTATTCGCTTAGCCAGTTCTTCAGCAAATGCTGTCTTGGAATCCCCAAACTCGTCAGGCCGAATGGGTGAGCCAAACCGCACGGTCACTTTTTGGAATAGCTTTCTTTTTCGCCCCTTTCCCCATTTAATGTGAGTTCCCACAATTCCAACGGGAACAACGCTAGCTCCCGATTTCCGGGCAAGAAGCTCGACGCCCCTGTTAATTGGGAGCATGGTTTCGCCATCGTTTCGAGTTCCTTCAGGAAAAATGAGCAAAGCAGATCCCTCAGCAAGGAGCTTAGCCGCGTTGCGAATCGCCTCCGTGTCGGTCGTCCCGCGCCGGACAGGAAACGACCCGACGCTGCTGATTAGCCAGCCAAAAAACTTGTTCCGGAAGAGCTCTTCCTTCGCCATAAAGGTCGTCATACGCGGAAGCGCGCAAGCAAGCGCTGGCGGATCAAGGAAACTTGCATGGTTTGGCGCAAGGATGAGCGGGCCAGTTCTGGGTACGTTTTTGGCGTCAACGACACGAAATCCGCCCGTTAGCACAAAGAACCAAAAGCGGACAGAGTTGCGAATGGACCAATACCACGCCTTCTTCATCATGCAATTCTCATTCAGACTTTGGCAGTATATCTGGCAATGGCAGGATATTCTGAAACTCTGCTTGCAAAGAAACTGGGCATCAAGCAAGAGAGCCGGGTTTTGGTTCTACATGCCCCACCAGATTTTGCCGAATCTCTTGAACCACTTCCATTGCAGGTAACCGTAGAGTTCGAAGCTACCTGGCAAGAAGATGTCATCGTGGCTTTCTTCACCTCTGCCGACGAACTTGCATCCTCGATTCCTTCCCTTATCAAGTCGTTATCAGTTGATGGTGGACTCTGGATCGCTTGGCCGAAAAGAACTTCAAAGGTACCGACCGACATCACGGAGGACTTGCTTCGGGTTTTGTTTCTCGATGTCACTCCAATGGTTGACAACAAAGTCTGTGCGATCAGCGAGGTCTGGTCGGGATTGAGATTTGTTCGCAGGAAGCATTTGCGGTAGGGAATGGGTCATTGGGTAATTGTTTAGAGTTTTAAGGTCTTAGGGTTTTAGGGTTTTGGATTTAGTATGCTTTTGTCCCATAAGTCACATCTGGCCCTTATGTCAACTGTCTGCCAACCGCTAACTGCTAACCCCAAACTACTTGCCAACCACATGCCGACCACCTGCAAACTACTTGCTAACCAAGAACCAACAACGAATAACCAAAACAGGAATCCATCCCTCCCTGTCGAATTCCATAGCAAATGTCCCAAATTCCCTGGTGGAAAGAGATGAGCCGCTATCAGTGGCTCGTTTTAGTAGTTGCTTGGCTCGGCTGGGTGTTCGACATCATGGACACCGCCCTTTTCCAAATGGTGAAGGTGCCGATGCTCACCGATCTCCTGGGCGGAAAAGCAGCCTATGATCTCCACGGAAAAGTCATAGAGGGCCAAATCCAGATGGTTTTCATTCTGGGCTGGGCGATTGGCGGGGTTCTCTTTGGCGTTCTGGCAGACAAATGGGGTCGAACCAAGACGCTCGTCGCTACGATCCTCATCTATTGCGCTTTGACAGGACTTACCGGGCTTTGCCAATCTTGGGAACAAGTTGCATTTGTTCGCTTTCTCACAGCCATCGGAATAGGCGGCGAATGGGCTGCTGGTGCGGCATTGGTTGCGGAAGTCGTTCCAAATCGGGCCAGAGCCGGAGCAGCGGCAATTCTACAAACTGCGGCGGCAATTGGCCCGATTCTCGCAGCACTGGCGAATCAAGGCTTGGCGGGCGAAAGCTGGCGATGGATGTTTGCAATTGGGATTATTCCCGCTGCGCTCACCATTGTCATTCGAATGAAGGTGAAGGAGCCGGATCGCTGGATCAATGCCGAATCAACTGCGAAGTCAGGATGGCTTAGCCCGATTCAAGAGCTGTTCAGCGAGCCGCGATGGCGTCGAAACGCTATTGTTGCGATGGTTGTAGGTCTGGTTGGAATCGCAGGCGCAGGAACAGTTACCTATTGGATGCCGAACTTGGTCAAAGAAGTTTCAGTCGGGCTTTCCGATGCTGCAATTCGAGAAAGCGGTGCGGACGGTGGCCGACCGTCAAGCCTCCGGCGGGGATACCACGCGGCGCAACCCCAATGCCTCCGGTGATCCTGCTCGTC
>JANNJE010000041.1:0-1505 GCA_031405735.1 Armatimonadota bacterium
AACCTTTCAAGTTCTTTATATATAATCTCAATATATTTATCTGAGTGTTTCTCATACAGAGCAGCACGTCCTCTTTCTACTATATCAAGATCACTTGAGTACATCGCCTTTAGGGTTTCTAATTTATCAAAATCTACCCCAAAACTTTCGGCGTTTGTTTTCCCTGGATCTTTTTTTCGCTCGGCGTTAGCCCATTCACTCTTGTTTTTTTTACCCATCGATTGATTAATGGACGCCTCTGAGGGAACAAGATTTTCTGGTCCGCTCGCCTCGATGGTCTTTATCCATCCCTTTACTGTCTCCGCTTCCCAGAACATTGAGATTCCATTCAGATATTCGAGAACAGCTTCTTTCTTTCCAGCAGCCAAAAGCTTCGGAACAATAGGAAAACTGGGTCCAAAAGAGTCTAATTGTGGAGATCCAGGGCTTTTGCTCGCAGCAATCAGTTTTGTGCAAGCTTCGTCGACATTCCCTTCCTTGAATGCGATTTCTGCAAGAACCATGTTCGAATCGTGAATCACATTTCCGAAATCCCAGGACTTCTTATCGGTATTTTCTTCAAGACTTGACGATGCCAAAGCTTTTGCCTTGGCGAAATCTTCGAGGTCCATATAGTTTTCGATCAATTGGCTACTGAGAACTTGCACAAAAGGTTTAGCATCTTTGCCCCTTTTCTCCATTATCGCTATAGCTGACTCTGTAAAGATCACAAGCTCTGAAAGAGCCTCATGCTTGATCTTTAAAGGCAATCGCTTTGCCTTGAGCCCAACTTCAGAAGCGAAGGTAATGGCATCTAGGCCGTAGTTATCATCGACTGGACTAACAACAAGAGTCTGCAGAATTCGCTTGGCTACAGAATTAACGTCTTTATGCAACTCCATTCTTACTTGGTCTGAGTCAGACAATGCGTTATCCAATGACTTTTGTTGCTTGTCATCAAGAAGTGGTAAGTTCTTAACCAACTTTGTTGTAGTCCGATGGACCTTCTCCAACTTTCGATCCAATTCGTCCAATTGTTCAACCTCTTTGGGAAAGTTGAAGTCTAGTTTCATTTCGGACTTAGAAGAGGCGTTTTGTTTTATCGACGAAGCACTAGGCTGGCAACCTGTAATGAAACTTGCTAACATGAAGCAAAAAGGGACTCCAAATCGCCAGTTCATTTGCGGATTATGTCATATTCACAATTTGAACCCTGGGACTAGTTGGCAGAAATTGGCCATCCACCCTTTGTCCCTCCTTCAAAGGAGGGAAATACCGCTATCTCCAAGTCTACGGCGAGTTTCTAAGGTGGTGTTTCAGGCTAAAGAGTTCTGCAACTTCATCTGTTGATAGGTTCGCCACCACGGTCTCATCGCTCGAAACGGACTCCCGAAAGTCGTGCCCTTCCCATGATTTGGCGGCGTTGCGCTGGGCGACTTTATAGGCATCGGCTCGGCTGAGCCCTTTGCCGACCAGAGCCACCATCAGATGCTCACTGAAAACCAGATCGCCCATGAGCCGCAGGT
>JANNJE010000042.1:0-2136 GCA_031405735.1 Armatimonadota bacterium
CAAAGTGATTCTTGACTTCTGGTTTGATCCAACTGATCAATAGTGGCAGGGCGATTGGAAGGCAAACGCAAGTTGTAAGTCCTACTAACAAGTTGCACAAATGAATGTAATACATCGTGTTGGTTTGGCGCGAATGTGCAAGCCAAATGTTCAATGGACCAAATATGGCCCCCGAAATGCTAGCCATCACCAAAGTTTTCATCAAGGCGTCTCTAGCCATTTTATATTCTGGAAAGTCTGAAGGAACACCGGACAACAACATTGAAAACAGCCAATCAATATTCTGAATAGTCCAAATGAGCAAGATGGCTAAAGCGATGTTTGTTATCGCCATGCCCCAACAAAACACTCGATTCCAAAGGATTGCTTTTGGTTGAGGGTTTTCGGGCAGCATGACCATTCAAGGACGTTCGACAGATTCCAATTGCATTCTTCAGATACTATGAACTTGAATGAATCTCAAAAGAATTCCATTCGACAGCCTCACGCTCATGGCAGTTTGTCACGAGCTGCAGGCTGTTGTCGGTTCACGCATACAGCGTGTCGTAAAGTTGGACGATTCGACCATAGCCCTGAACATTCACGGTATGGGAAAGACATCGTGGCTTTTGATTTGCGTTCATCCGGAATTTGCTCGCGTCCATTTTATGGAATTCAAACCGGAAACGCCAATAACGGCAGATGACTTCGTTAGACTCCTAAGGAGTCATGTTGAAGGTGCTCGAATCAAGACTTGTCAGATGGAAGGGCTTGACCGAATTCTGAAATTTCAACTTGAACGGTCAGATGAACTACCAACCCTACTTGTGGCAGAAATAATGGGGAAGCATTCGAACCTAGTTTTGGTTTCTTCTGAAAGGAAGATTCTAGCTTGCGCCAAGCCTGTCGGCGCAACAAAATCCAGCCGAGTTGTGCTGGTAGGTCGTAGATTCGAACCTCCTCCGCTTTCCAACCGCGAATCCATGCTAAGGGCAAATTCTTGGGAAGAACTGAAGGGCTCTGAAGGTGCTTCACCATTTCTGATCCGTTTGCTTGATTCAGTCAGTTCATCAGACTGGGAAGTTTCAAAGAGATCTCTCCAAAATTGGGTGAACTCTGTAAGTATGGGAAGTACTCAACCGGTTTTCGATTCTGAGCATGGGGCGTATCCTGTTGATGTTGCAGCCCTTGGATATCGCACTGAAGGAATACCATCCATAAGCATTGGATTGGATCGTTTCTACAAGGTTACTGCGGCTCAATCGTCTGTCGAACACAGTCGCCGAGCACTTCTTGGCTCCTTAGACCGAGTTGTGATTTCAAGAGAAGCCGCGATTCACGACTTGAATGAGGTGCTTGCTTCTGGGCTTCATGCGAGCACTTGGCAAATGTATGGCGAACTTTTGCTAGCCTACGCATCGCAAATCCCTTCGTCGGCTATTGTGCTCAAAATCCAAGATTATTCTTTCAACGACATCGAAATTCCAATTGACGGCGAACTTGATCCAATAGAAAATGCAAGCCGCTATTTTTCAAAGGCAAAAAGGGCCAAATCAAATCTCGCCACTAGAAGAAAGCAGCTAGAATTGCTTTCAAACGAATTGGCGGAATTGAACTTGTTCGTTCTTAAACTTAATTCATGCGAATCATTGGCTGAAATCGAAGACTGTACGACAATTGCCCGAAAGCGCAAGTGGCTGCAAGTCACGAGGGTTCAATCGGAGTCCGGCGGCAAAGCAACGGACGATCCATTTCAAGGCCACAGAATTCGAAAACTGGAGGCGCCAGGCGGATTGCGGGTCCTTTATGGAGAGAACGCGACAAGCAACGACTTTTTGACACTTAGAATAGCAAAGCCGAACGACATTTGGCTTCATGTTCGAGGCGGCAATTCTGCTCACGTGGTTATCCAGACTGGAAATGCTCCGGATAAGGTTGGGAAAGCGATTATCGAATTTGCTGCTGGCGTTGCTGTTCGGAACAGCCCTAGCAAGCATTCAGGATACGTTCCCGTTGACTATACGCTAAAAAAGTATGTTCGCAAGCCGAGAGGAGCACCCATTGGCACTGCGCTTTACACGCACGAAAAGACGATCCACATTGAAAGTTGAATAGAGACTAATTCTTGTGCGGTTCGACTTTTTCGCGAAGCTCTTC
>JANNJE010000043.1:0-3310 GCA_031405735.1 Armatimonadota bacterium
TTCGCAACCTCGCCGTCATACGCCACGACGAAGTGATTGCTGAGTTGAGTCCGGGGTCTGGCCTTTGAAAGGCTCCGTATATTTCTGCGATTACACCCCCACAGGATGATCGTAGCGTTCGATTCGGATAGCCTTCACCCATGGTGGTTAGCACGGTACCGATTTCAACTTGGGTTCCATTCTGAATGGAGGACACTTGAATTGCAGATGAGAACAAACCTTCTGGGAAATCGCTGCTGGTCAGCGAATCAACGATGGGTCGATCATTGAAATTGAGCTTCTCCTCTTTGGTAAGCTCGTCTAAATCAAGATCAAATTGCCCCTTTGGTGGAGCTTGGCCAAGCTCGTTCCAATCAACAATTGTCGTTCCAAACGGGGGGACTTTGAATTCAAACGCGTTGGCTTTCGCTCCGGCCCTGAGGGTGCGTTCCCATCCCAGGCCGTTAAAAACTAACCATGCTGGAAACTGCTCGGTCGGTTGAACGCGCTGAATTCCATCTGCTTTTGAATCATGGGCAGTATGAAAATCGAGAAGGTCTGTATAACTTTGCTTCCATTCAAATGATAAGTTATTCGTCAGTACCCGTGTATTTGTTCTCAAGACTCGAGCTGTCAATTCCTTGCTCCTTTCATACGACAACCTCCCCACATGTCCGCAAAGTCCCTCACACTCGTCGTTGTCGTGGTGCTGCGCCTGTAACAGCTCCCTCCAAGCTTCTTCAAGCTCCCAGGTCGGATATACGTCCCACTGCGCATAGGGTCGCCCCATCAGGCCGTTGATCGACGATAGGACTTCGGCTGATAGAAGGTACCTCTCGGCCTCTGCAGACAAACGCCGCATGTTGTCGCCGTTCTTCCCAAGGCTCATCCCATGCCAGACATCGCCCATACCGTACTTTCGAACCGGAACCGAATCAGGTGAATTCGCCAAATTCCCTCCCAGAGTTGCGAAGCTCACTTCAAACCGTTCATCCCTCTTAAGCTCGAGAAGCTTTGGAATCATCAGTTCGCTGCGGCACATCCAATCTGGCGAGGGCATTAGCTCCAACCATTGCAGAATAAGCGGGTTTTCCCCTTTTACATTCACTGTTCCAGAAGCAAGGTCGTCAAGAAGAATCTGAAAATCTTCCGGCCATTGGTGCAGATTCAGTGCGTTTCGCGTAGCGCATTTTAGTTGCGAGCCGTCCACTCCCTCCCACCAAACAACCGGATCAGTCTCTCTAGGCACTTCTGGCGTATGCCAGGTCCATTGAAAATAGAGCGAGGCGAACTCCATTCCGACTCCCCGTAGGATTTGGGGAAGCTGAGGAAAGAAGTCGAATTCCTCCTCCCAAAACGTCTTCGGCCAGACGCCGAGTAGCCTTCGAACGGCTCTTGCGCCATAGATTCGCTGACGAATGTTCGATTCCCCACCATGAAACAACCCATAGGGTTGGCCGTAGCTGCATCCAACAGGTTCGATGGTTCCTTCTTGGACCGCGTCTTTCAGTTCAGCTAGGGCTTCGGGAGCTTCTGCCGCCATCTTTTCGAGCCCAACTCCATCAAAGTTGAGATTTCCCTTTGCACCCGTTTCGTGGCAATAGTGCAGCATGTCGCGCACCGAACCAGGCAGTACGTGATAGCCCCAAAGCCACTGCATGTCCACCCAATGCATGTGGTTGCCAAAGGTATAGGTGATTGGGATTCGATCAGGCATTCTTAGGGGGATTTTACCGACCATGTTTTACTCCACCCCCAACCCCCTCCTCATTTTCGTGCCTCAAATGAGTAGGGGGCTAACAATTGTTTACAAACTCGGCCGTAAACTCCAAAAATCTGTCTTCATCTGAATCTGAGCTCCGACAGCCAGAATCGTCCCTTCATCGTAGAGCCTTCCAATAAAAGAAACTCCGCGTGGAGCCTTGTTTTTGTCTACTCCGAACGGCACGTATAGCTGAGGGTGCCCGGTGAGGTTTGTGATGAACAGCAGATAGCTTCCACGATCAGCCGCCACGATCAAATCAAAATCGCCAAGTTCTTCCTCAAACTTCTGCATCAGCAATGTTCTGGCTCTCATGGCCTGGATATAGCCGACGCCAGTACAAAACTGATGATTCTTAAAGATTGCTGGCCAAGCGCTGCTCGAAACAGTGTCCACTCGCCTGTCGCGAGTGATCTCCTCAAAAGCCGCTGCCGCTTCGACAGAGAGCACGTTGTCAATTCCGTCGGCTGGCTGGGTGAACTTAATCGGCATCGGGTTTGCGCCCAGTTCTCTCAAGAGTTTAAGGGCATCATCTGGGCCGTTGCCGGTGTCGTCCTTGTCGAGCCCTTTGTCATCTGATAAGTAGCCGATTTTCAGTTTTTTGAAGTCAACTTCCGGGCGAAATTTGAATGGCCTATCAACCGAACCTGAATCACGAGAATCTGAACCATGGATTGCCGCCAAAACCAGGGCGCAATCCTGCGCCGTTCGGCAAATTGGGCCGACCTTGTCCATACTCCAGCTAAGCGCCATGGCCCCGTACCGGCTGACTCTTCCAAACGTCGGCCGGAAACCCGTTACGCGGCACCTGTGCGATGGCGACATGATCGAGCCTAACGTTTCGGTTCCGATCGCAAAAGCCGCCAAACCAGCTGCCATGCAACTTGCCGAACCGGCCGATGATCCGCTTGATCCCTGCGCGGTATCCCAGGGGTTTTTGGTCCTTCCTTCGAACCAATGATCGTTCATCGCCAGGGCTCCAAGGCTAGATTTAGCTATGAGAACTGCTCCTGCGGCATCCAGGCGTTCTATGACTGCGGCGTCATAATTCAGCATTTGATTTCGGAAAGGCTCTGCTCCCCAAGTTGTCGGATAGCCTTTTGCTGCAAAGAGATCTTTGATCACATAGGGAATCCCGTGAAGTGGGCCCCGGTATTTGCCTGCTTTGATTTCCTCATCTGCCTTTTTCGCTTGCGCTCTTGCTCTTGCGGGAGTAATTGAGATCACATTTAGCAACGGAATACCGTATTGGTTGATCCGGCTCAGATACAGTTCGGTAAGTTCAACTGGTGAAATCTTTTTGTTTTTCACCAATGCAGCCAATTCGTTTACGGGCAAAAACGCCAAATCTGCGCTTCCGCTTGGCCGCATGTTTAGCGTGCCCTTGGATACTTTCACATCCGTCTTGCTGCCTTGGGCCGGTTGTTTTCCAAACGGCACAAATGGGGTCGGCGGTGCTACGGTATTGTCTATTTTCGTGGTTCGAACGGCGGAATACCCTGTTCGATATTCCTTAAGGTCGTTGAGTACTGCCTTTCGCTCAGCTTCGGCACCCGCCGCGCCGCCCGC
>JANNJE010000044.1:0-6279 GCA_031405735.1 Armatimonadota bacterium
CCATCGAAGAAGATATTGTTGCAACCTTTGTTCTACAATTCTAGAGCCAATACAGGCTCGCTAAATCCAGGCTTGTCATAAAGGTTCTTGGGCGGTTCGTACCACGAATCGTCAAATGGCTGCCCCTTGATTGCGATAACTACGATGTCGGCAGGTCTCTCGATTTGACTCAGAATCAATCCTTCTGCAGCCCGATTAGCAACGTATGATCTCTTGACAAGGGGCATATCTGGTGCAGAACCACTCTCCAGCGGAGAAGGTTTTTGTGATGGATCGCTAGGCGAACGCAGTATTTCAATATTTGAACTTCGATATGGCAGAATCTGGTTCCACCATCGGTTTTCTCTGGTCGCGCCAAAGGGTGATGAGGGATTTGTTCTAGAAAGATCAACGTTGTGGGCAAAGAAGAAACAGGTGCCGTCCGAGTCGTCCATGTACATTGTCAGTGCAATACCCAATTGGCGCATATTGCTAAGGCAGGTGGTCTTCTTTGCCGCCGATTTGGCTTGCGCAAAAACGGGAAACAAGATGGCAGCCAAGACAGCAATAATCGCAATCACAACCAAGAGTTCAATGAGCGTAAAAGCGGTACGGCGCACAATCCTATGATATCCTCAATTCCAATGCTTAACCTGAGCGAATTTGTTAAATCTTGAATTCAAATGCAAAACCACTTTTCGGCAATCTGAACGGCATTCAGCGCGGCTCCTTTCCGAAGCTGGTCGCCACAAGCAAAAAGGCATATGGCATTTTCGTTTGAAAGGTCCTTGCGAATCCTGCCAACCAAGACATCATCGTCGCCCGATGCGTCAAGGGGCATCGGAAAATGGTTGGCTTCTCTATTGTCAATGACTCGAACTCCAGGAGCCTTGGAAAGTACTTCGCGAACAGAATCTTCCGATGGAGCCTGTCCTTCAAATTCAACTGTGATAGACTCGCTGTGCGCCCTCAAAACGGGAACTCGAATGCATGTCACGTTCAATTTAAGATCAGCCTGATCCAATATCTTTCGTGATTCTTGCATGACCTTCCATTCTTCTTCGTTATATCCGTGCTCGTTTACCACTGTGTTATGGCTAAAAAGATTAAAAGCATAAGGGTGGGGGAAAACTATCGGAACAGCCTCTTCGCCCTGTAAAACAGAAGCCGTTTGAGTTCGCAGCTCTTCCATTGCTGTTGCGCCTGCACCACTCGCGCTTTGATACGTGCTCACGATCACCCTTTTGATTTTTCCCAACGCTCGAAGCGGCGCGATTGCCATCAGCAAAACGATGGCTGTGCAATTCGGAACTGCAAGAATCCGGTTTTCCGGCTTAACAGAATTCCAATTGATCTCAGGAATGACAAGCGGCACATCTTCGTCCATACGAAATGCACTCGAATTGTCTATTACTAACGAGCCTGCAAGAACGGCAATCGGTGCCCATTCCTTTGATCTTGAAGCTCCAGCGCTGAAAAAAACTACATCGAGCCCTGCAAACTTATCTTCATGGAGCCCTTCAACGGTCAAGGCTTCACTCTGAAATTCGACGACAGATCCTGCCGATCTTGAACTTGCAAAAGCTCTGATCTCACTAATCGGAAAACTCCGCTGATCAAGAATTTGCAATAGTTCTTTGCCAACTGCTCCCGTGGCACCGACAATTCCAACTGAAAGCTGTTGATTCACTCCCAACTTGATACCTGAGACATTCCAATTCGTGCTAATCGCCGAAGTGTGGGAAGCCACTAGGCTTGATGTAGCCAGTGCGAGAATCATGACGCCTCGTTACTTCAAAGATATTTTTTGAACTTGAAAAAGCAATAACTTCCTCAAATTGCAGCAAATGACTTTACTTTTTTGCAAGAGTTTGCTAAGATGAAAATCATGAGAAATTTTTTGTTTTTGATCGTAAGTGTCGCAGTCTTGACAGGTTGCAGCTCTATGTTTGGAGGCAACAACGATACTCCCATGTTTGTTACGATGGGCGATTCGGCCCCAAAGTATGCCGACAAAGGCTCATGGCAGTCTTTTGTTACAGGTAGGTGGTCAACCGAAGAATATGAGCAGCCAAGCGAAGTGAAGAGCTATTACGACTTTGCTGCGGACGGCACATTTCATTGTTTACACATGGTTTACAAAATTGGCGGCAAATGGACTGCTGGTGCAGATAGCATCTCCCTTTCCTATGAAACATTAAACGGCAAACCACTTGCCGAGGAAATGGAACGAATCAAAAGAGGTGCCGAATCGGGACGGCAAACAGCTATCGCAAACGACCTTTTTGCCGATTGGGTTGTAAACGCAATGACTAAGAGAATTCAGCTTTCTCTATCTGAAGATACAAAAGAGCTTCAATGGGGACCGCCAACCCCAGCCGCGCCTTCTATGAGCTCGGGTGAGATGGACATAAACACGATGATGTCGAATATGTCTCCAAACCTCAAAAGGCTCGAACTAAAAAAATAGCCCTTGACTAAAGGCTCAGAATTCGACTCGCGGTCTCCATGTCCTTATCGCCGCGGCCGCTGAGGTTGACAAGAACTCGTTCTCCAGTTTTGAATAGCTCGCTGCGACGCAAAACTGCAAATGCGTGTGCCGATTCAAAGGCTGGAATGATCCCTTCCCTTTCTGCGACCCAACGGAATGCGTCCAGCGCTTCCTTATCCGTTGCAGACACATATTTGGCACGGCCAGAATCTCTCAGAAACGAATGCTGAGCACCAACTCCCGGATAATCCAGCCCCGCAGAGACCGAATGTGTTTCTTGGATTTGACCAAATTCGTCTTGCATCACGTAAGAAAACGAGCCATGAAGAACCCCAGGCGAACCTGCATTTAGGGGTGCTGCGTGTTTCCCGGTCTCAATTCCATGTCCTGCCGCTTCAACGCCTATCAACTTCACACTTGTTTCTAAAAATGGCGCAAAGAATCCGATTGCGTTCGATCCGCCGCCCACACAAGCAACAGCAGAATCTGGCAAACAGTTGAAGCGTTCTTGATACTGCTGCCTCGCCTCTTTGCCGATAACCGATTGAAACTCCCGTACCATCGTCGGATATGGATGCGGGCCAGCGGCCGTTCCGATTACGTAATGCGTTGTACGAACATTCGTCACCCAATCCCTCAATGCCTCGTTGAGCGCATCCTTAAGCGTTTTCGTGCCACTCGAGACTGGAATGACCTTTGCACCTAAGAGCTTCATTCGAAATACATTTAGCTGTTGGCGCGCGCAATCCTCTTCGCCCATATAGACTTCGCATGGGAGCCCAAAAAGAGCACAAACGGTCGCGGTTGCGACTCCATGCTGTCCTGCTCCAGTTTCTGCGATAATTCTCTCTTTGCCCATCCTTCGGGCAAGCAAAACTTGGCCAAGCGCATTGTTGATCTTGTGGGCGCCGGTGTGGTTCAGGTCTTCGCGCTTGATCGCCACATGGAGCCCGGTGTCTTCTGAGAGCCTTTCAGCGAATGTAATTGGCGTCGGCCTTCCAACGTATTCACGCAGTAAGCGATCAAATTCATTTCTGAAATCTGCGTCTGCCCACGCCGTTTGAAACTCTAGGTCAACCTCATCCAGAGCTGGAACCAGGGTTTCTGGCACATACCTCCCACCATAAGGTCCGAATCTGCCTGCCGCTTTAGTTGCCATGGGCTGTAGTTTACGTTGTATGGGGCTGTTTTTGGGAATGTGAGAGGGTTTAGGGTCTAGGGTTTAGGGTGAAAGATGAAGATTTTCTATACAACAACAACAACAATCTATCCCACCCGCCCATTTACCCCGTTCCCCGTACCCCATACCCCATTCCCAATGCTCCAATTCCCCATACCTAGATTCAAATCGTGTATCCTATTCCCGTGAGCGATTTCGCAAAACGAGCCAACGCACTGGCAGACCTAATGTCGGAATTCAGGTTGTCAGAAGCAGAACTTTCTGGAGAAGATTGGAAAGTTGCGTTTCGCAAGAATTCGGTTCGGATTGAATCTGCCATTGTTCAACCGTCCTTGCACGAAGAGGTTGTGCACGTTGAGGCGCCTGTAGTCGCGCACCAACCAACCGGAATTCCAATTTCAAGCCCCATGACGGGAATCTATTATTCTGCTTCGAGCCCCACTTCCCCACCTTTTGTCAAGGTCGGAGATCGTGTCGAAGCGGGCCAAATCATTGCCCTAATCGAGGCTATGAAAGTGTTCAACGAAGTAACGGCGACGATGGCTGGCGTGGTTCAAAGCACTCCCCTCGAAAACGGCGCCCTTGTGAATTTGGGCGAACCGCTGCTGTTTCTGGCATGAAAATGACCGAAATCGGAATTGGACTTCTCGGATTTGGAACCGTCGGAAAGGGCATTCATGACCTCTTGGAAGCCAATGGCGATGAAATCGCACAAAGGCGTGGCGTCCGGCTCTCAATCCGAAAAGTCGCGGTTCGAGACTTCGCCAAACACAAATCTGTTGACCCATCTATGTTGACCACTGACACATTAGCTGTGGTGAACGACCCTGCTTGCCAAGTTATCGCTGAAGTAATGGGCGGCGAAGAGCCCGCTCTTCAATGCATTTCTCGCGCCCTTGAACTGAAGAAGCCAACCGCAACTGCAAACAAACTCGTTGTAGCGTCGCATTTGCGAACTCTAATCGAGTTGGCAAGGAAAAATGAAACGGGATTTCTTTTTGAAGCTGCCGTGTGCGCAGGGATTCCAATACTCTCGAGCCTCGAACGAGGGATCGCTGGAAACCACATCGAAGGCGTCACCGGAATCCTCAATGGGACTACAAACTTTATTCTCACACGCATGAAGGATGCAAATCTTGAATTTGAAGAAGCACTCGCCGAAGCCACAGACCTTGGTTATGCTGAAGCCGACCCATCAAGCGATGTTGACGGTTGGGATGGCGCATACAAGCTCTCTATTTTGGCTTCGCTAAGTACAGGCCAATGGCTGAACCCGGAGCTTGTCCGGCGAAAATCAATTCGGCAAATCTCAAAATCCACGATTCATGCCGCAGCAGCACTCGGTTGCAAGATCAAGCTTGCTGCACGGTTTTCAAACTCTGAAGGTTCGCGGATGGCGACCGTCGAGCCAGTATTTGTCTTTCCGAGCCATGCACTGTTCGGAGTGGATGGAACAGAAAATATCGTTCAAATCGAAGCGCGCCCGGTTGGCAAATTGGAGTTTCGAGGTTCGGGAGCAGGTGCTGGAACCACTGCTTCAGGGGTTGTGAGCGACCTAATTCAAATGGCAGTTGATCTAAAGAACGGGCATCAAGGCGTTCCCGATCCGATTCTCGGCGACCTGTCAATTCAACGGAACACAACCGCGCCAGCAGCCTTTGCGGTAGTCATAAATGATGATTCTGGAGTTGATCTCAACAGCCTAGAGCGGTCGCTCAGGCCGATTCAAATTGTCAATTCTCACACTTTCTTTAGCGGAACCGTCTATCTAACCGAAGCTTGCTCCAAGGAAATCTTTGTGGAAAGGATCGCATCAGCTTCTGATTTTGCAAGGGAGTTCTATGAGGTGCTCAGTTGAAAGTTGCGTGTTTCCAGATTGATGTCGTTTACGGCGATCCTGCCGCAAACGCTCTCAAAGCTATTGAATGCCTATTGTACGCAAAGGAACAAGGGGCCGATCTTGCTGTCTTTCCAGAAGCATTTCTAACTGGTTACTGCGTAGACGACTTTGAAACCGCTTCGGCGATCTCTATTGAGCAAGGACACTCTTCCTTGCTCTCGCTTCGGCAAGCCTGTGACGAACTTGATATCCTTTGCATCGCCGGATTTGCTGAAAAGAATGGCAAGTTTCTGCACAATTCAGCTGCGTTGTTTGAACCCGGAGTTGAGCCGAGATTCTATCGCAAATCTCACTTGCCTGAACTTGGGCTAGACAAGTTTGTAGTTCCTGGCAGAGAGTTGCCCGTTTTTGAAACCAGACTCGGCAGAATCGGAATTCTCATATGCTTCGACCTTCGCATCCCCGAAGCCACGCGGGTATTGGCTCTCGCCGGCGCTCAATTGCTCGTTCTACCCACGAATTGGCCGGAAGGCGCAATAGTGACTTCCGAACATGTCTGCATCGCTAGAGCGGCAGAAAACCGCATCTTTGTCGCGACTTGCAATCGCGTTGGATCAGAAAACGGCTTTACGTTTATTGGCAAATCCAAGATCATAGGGGTGACAGGCAAAGTCCTCGCCTCAGCAGGCAGCGAGGCAGAGTGCATCATGGCGGAAATTGACTTGTCCGAAGCCGATTGCAAACGCACGGTCACCATCCCTGGAAAATACGAGATTGATGTGTTCGGGG
>JANNJE010000045.1:0-9115 GCA_031405735.1 Armatimonadota bacterium
CAGTTCTAGCGTGGCCTAGCGGATGCGGTGGTGCCTCGGTTTCTGTCTTTGTGCCGAAAAATGTGCCCTCCACTAACAACCTGCCCGTTTTAGCCGAGGTATTGAGCCCGTATGGACAAGCTCTTTCAAGGGGAATTGACCTGAATTCGCAAATCGCTGATTCGCCAGAAATTGGAGAAGCGATGCTGGCCGAATGCATCGAAGCGAGCCTTTCTGATATTGCAATCGCGAAATCTAATGGTGCTGATGGGATTTTGTACGCCGTTTGTGGTGCAACGGAAGAGCATTGCAGCCCCATGCAATATGGCGGCCTATATTTGGAGAGGGATCGAGAAGTGCTGCTCGAAGCATCAAAGTGGGCTTTTGTAATTGGATTTGTAGTTGGCGGCGAATCTACTTATCTGGATATTGTTTCTGATCTGCCCTGCGATGTATTGGGCTGGAGCATCGAAGCAACAGGCCATTCGCTGTCAGAATTGAAGTTGATGCGCACAGGTCCAACATGCACATCAGACCCGAATTCAGAATGGACTTGGAATCCGAAAATGACCGAATTTGAAGCGATTGCAACGATTGAAAGGGATATTAAACATGTCTAATGTGCTGCCCAGTTTTACTATTCCGACAATTGAATGGTCTGCTGTTGCGCCAGTCCTTCTTGTGATCGTGACAGGAATAATCGCACTCATTTTTGAAATTGCCCGGCCCAAAAGCAACAATGTTGCAACGAGTATTGCTTCGATTTTGGGGCTAGGCGTTGCAGGGTTTTTCGCATGGCAACAATTAGGATTGATGCCATCTGAATCGCTCGGCAATATGGTGGTTGTTGACCGATTTGGCGCTGTAATGCAGATTCTGCTGATCGTCGCTTGTGCCCTAACGATCCTGTTCAGCGAAGGTTACATGCGCGAAAAGAAGATCGCTTTTGGCGAATTCTATCCGCTTGTGCTGTGGTCTACCGCCGGCGCAATGATGATGGTGACCACCAAGAACCTTTTGATGGTTTTCATAGGGCTGGAAATCCTATCAATTGCGCTTTATGTCCTTGCTGGATTGAGCCGAAACGAAGCTAAGTCAGAGGAATCGGCAATCAAGTACTTCTTGCTAGGGGCGTTTGCCACCGGATTTCTTCTTTATGGAATTGCCTTGATTTATGGCGCGACAGGATCGCTTCATTTCGACGATATTGGCAGGGTTTGGGATGGCAGAGTCCCTCAGATATCGGGCCTGATGCTCATGGGACTCGCAATGGCGCTTGTCGGATTTTGCTTCAAGGCCGGGTTTGTGCCGTTCCATCAGTGGACGCCAGACGTGTATCAAGGTGCGCCAACTAACGTAACGGCATTCATGGCTGCAGCCTCTAAGATTGCGGCTGTTGCCACTCTGTTCCGCTTCCTTGATGCCTGTGCTCCTATGCAAGAGTATTGGGGGCCCGTTCTGTTTTGGATTGCACTTCTTTCGATGACTGTCGGAAATCTAGTTGCCCTTGCTCAGAAGGATATAAAGAGAATTCTGGCTTATTCAAGCATCGCCCATGCAGGTTACATTTTGGTGGCAATCCTTGCCCATACCAAAAATCCTTCGCAGATAGGTTGGGGAACTCTCGCGATTTACCTTTTGAGCTACAGCCTGATGACGATAGGAGCGTTTATTGTCATTTCGCTCGGCGCAAAGGGCGGCAAGGAAGGAACCCGGCTTCAGCACCTAAACGGCCTTTGGCAACGGAGCCCATGGGCGGCAATTGCACTTGTCGTGTTTATGGCTTCTTTGATTGGAATTCCGCCAACTGCTGGGTTTTTGGCAAAATTACAGATTTTTCAAGATGCTGTGAGTGCGAACTTATGGCCACTCGCCATTGGACTAGCGATCAATTCTGCAATCAGTGTTTATTATTATTTAGGGATTGCGATGGCGGCCTTCGTCAACGAGCAAACTGATGAAGACGTTCCAACAATGCGAATCTCGCCATCCGTAGGATTAGCGACTGGAATCTGTGCAGCAGGCATCTTTCTTGTCACCGTTTTCTTCGCACCGATTTCGAATGCACTCTTTGGGCCAGATGGCACAGTAGTAAGGGATCAGATTGTCCAAACGGAACCCGGCGATAAGGTTGGCATTCGCTAATGCACCTGGGCGTTTCCATGTGGAGCTACTTCCGCAAATGGAAGACAGGCGAAATGGACATACCTGGCTTCATCTTTGCCGCAAAAGAAGCGGGTGCCGAAGGGGTTGAACTTCTTGATTTCTTTTATGCCGGTGAAGGGATTGAAGAAAAACGCTCTGCCGCACAGGACGCCCTCAGAAAAACAGGTTTGCCATGTCCAATTTTTTCTGTGGCACAGAATTTTGCAAAGCTGACTTCAGATGAACGAAACATCGAACTCAAAAAGATCATTTTTGGAATCGCAGAAGCGCAGCACTATGGGGCGAAGGTTGTTCGAGTGTTCGCAGGAGATGTTTCGCCAGGAATCACATTCGGTCAGGCACGCGAGTGGATCGTTGATGGACTTTCGGAAGCTTCGGTACTTGCTGATAGAGTTGGATTGAAGCTTGCCCTAGAAAATCATGGAACTCTCGCTGGAAGGGCTGACCAAGTAATTGGGCTCATCGAAGATGTCCGCCAAAAGGCAGGCAACGACGCATTTGGAGCCAATCCAGATACTGGGAACTTTCTTTTGATTGACCCACCAAGTCATGTTGCAGTCATGTTGCAGTCGAGATGGTTGCGAAATACGCCTACATGGTTCATTTCAAAGATTTTCGTTATGCACTGAACGATACGGAAGGGTTTGTTTATGGACCGGACAATTTTCGATTTGTAGGTACTGCTTTGGGCGAGGGAAAAGTTGACCTGGCAGCGTGTATTGCTGCGCTGAAAGGAGTTGGATTCAATGGTTGGCTCAGCCTGGAATATGAGGGAGAAGAAGACCCAATGACTGCTGTGCCAAGAAGTTTGGAATATGCGCGGGCACTACTTGGGAGTGCGCGGGCTTAGCTTTCCCTTTCTCCTTCTTGCGGCGCTCCTGGGAAAGGGGACTCCGGATTCCCCTTTCTCCCAAATCCTTGAACTTGGATTTTCCTCAATTAGGGAGAAAGGGGCAAGGGGATAGAGGGTCGCCATTATCAGAAGAACCGAGATTCTGAGGAGCACTTAACCTAAGAGACTTTCAAAATTTGAAATCTATGCGAACTTGCAATCTCCCGAGTGACCCTCACCCCCAACCCCCTCTCCCTCTCGCTGCGCTCCTGGGAGAGGGGGCTTTCGGCGCACTCCCTACTCTACTCTAAGAACGCATCCTCGCTCGGACGTTGCCGAAGAAAGGCTTCGATGAATTCATCAATTGCACCGTCCTGGACTCCGATTACATTTCCTGTCTCATAGCCGGTTCGATGGTCTTTGACCATCGTGTACGGCTGCATCACGTAGCTCCGAATCTGGCGGCCCCATTCGGCGGGCGAGATTTCTCCTTTGATCGAGCGAATTTTCTGCTCGTCTTCTGCGCGTTGAAGTTCGCTGAGGCGTGCGACCATAACCATCATTGCTGAGGCGCGATTTGCATGCTGGCTACGTTCATTTTGGCATTGAACGACTACACCTGTGGGAATGTGAGTCAGGCGGACTGCCGATTCAGTCTTGTTCACATGCTGGCCGCCAGCCCCACCGGCACGAAGGGTTTCAACTTTTAGATCCGCTTCGTCAAATTGAACCTCGGATGCCTCAATCTCAGGCAGAACTTCAACTCGGCAAAACGATGTATGGCGCTTGCTGTTTGCATCAAAAGGCGAAATCCGTACTAGACGGTGAACACCTGCCTCAGCCTTCAAGTAGCCGTAGCAGTTCGTTCCGGATACTCGAAAACTGATGAACCGGTAGCCTGTTACGTCGCCAGCCGTCTCGCTGAGAAATTCCAACTGAAACCCGTGCCTTTGTGCGTAGCGCGAGTACATTCGAAAGAGCATTAGTGCCCAATCGCAAGCCTCCGTGCCGCCAGCACCCGCATTGATCTCGACGATCGCGTTTCGATCGTCGTATTCTCCACTGAGCAGAGTTTCAAGTTCGTATGCATCAAGATCCTTGAGAAATTGAACCGCCATCGAATCTGTTTCAGTTTCAAAATCATTGTCAGGCTCGATTTTGAGCAACTCGTACATTTCAGCAACATCGCCAAATGTTTTTTCAAGTTTCTGCAATGGCTGAATTTGATTTCGCAGCCTGGAAAGCTTTTTGAGCTCACGATTTGCCGCCGCAGGATCATCCCAAAAAACGGGCTGTTCGGAAAGTGTTTCTAGTCGCTTGGCTTCTGATTCGAGTTTAGGCAGGTCAAAGATGCCTCCGAATCACATCCAATCTCGTGCGAGATTCAGACAATGTTTGTACCTGTTCGTGGTTCAGCATTCGACAAAATGTACCTGTTTTAGTACTTATCTGGCTTGCTCAGCAAGTGTGGCTTCGCGGTTAGCTGAATAAGATCGGACGCTATTTGTGCGTCCAGATGCGGACCGAACTTGATTTGCAATTTCTGACCGCGTAGCGGTTAGGAGGGAAGCGACACGATCGTCTATTCTTCGTAGATCGGCAAAGCACTCCGTCATTCTTGCATCTAAGGGCGTTACTTCAAGTTGTCCGATCAAATCGGCACGTTCAGTCAAAATGGGGTTGACTGATTCCAGCTCGTCGCTCTGAATCGCGCTTTCTAGAGAAAGCGAAAGTAATTGGAGACGTTTGAGAATATTGCGGGCCTTCATGTTATGCAGCCTTCGGAATTTCGGTCTGATCGTCCTTTAAGGAGTTCTCAAGCTGTGACCAGCTTTCGCGAAGATCGCTCATTACGCGGATAGCCCGGTCAATCGGTGCAACGTCGTCATTCATGTTCGCAAGTACAAGTTCGTTGAGTACATAGCTGTACAGCGAAAGAAGGTTCTTTGCGATTTCTTGTCCCTTTTCTATGTCGAGGCAAGACATAAGTTCCAGGACGATCTTTTGTGCTCTTTGAATGTAATCGTTCTGTTTTGTCAGGTCTTTGGCAATGATCGCATGGCGGCCTGCCTCCATGAATCTGAGTCCACCGTCATAAAGCATGACGACCAAATGTAGTGGGGAAGCACCGTTTACGGCGCTCTTTTGATACTCATGGGCAAAACGTGAATTAGCCAAATTTGAATGTTCCTCAACCTTGCGATCTGTTCAATTATCGGCTCAGTTCCTTGTACCTTTAGGGGGAATGTTTGTTTCTTCCAGGTTCCATTCGCTTTTCTTGAGGCTCAAAGCCAACACAATTCCCGTGAGCACCAGAATGGCCAAAGGCAACATCCACACCCATTGCATGGGCCAATCGGGCTTAGGAACGCTGTTCAAGACGCTTGGGATGTGAATTTGTTGAAGCCGAAGATAGAGAAATATCCCGAAAACCATTGAGCCGCCCAGGCATCCTGCGGCAGCAGGTAATCCGAATTTCCGAGTTGCAAAGGCCATGAGAAGCAGTGCTGGAATGTATCCTAGCGCGAAGTTGATTGCGAGCTGAGAAACGAGAAAGACATTTGCAAAGACAAAAAACGGCCAAGCTCCAAGGCCGTAAACAGCAAAGCTTTGAATCACAAACTGCGAGCAACCAGCCATGATCTGGGCGTCGAAGTCGGGCTTTCGGGGATTTCCGCCTTCTATTTTTTCGTCAGTCAGGATGGGATCGAAGGGCATTTTGGGTTAGCGGTTGGCAGTTTGCGGTTAGCAGTTGTTGGTTACCTTTTATCGGTTGTTCGTTGTTGGTTGTTGGTTGTTGGTTGTTGGTTGTTGGTTGTTGGGGGTTGGGTGTTGGTTGTCGGTTATCTGTTGCCGTTCCGCCATCTGAAAAGCGATCCAATATTGGGATAACAACTGCTTAAATGCTTCACAGAGACGATCCGGTGATCTCGTCAATTTCCCTTGAGTCCATTTTGCCACAACTGCCAACTGCCAACCTCTATCCAACACCCAACAACCAATCCTTGGTATACTTCTCGACTCGCGGAGGACGAATGTCTTTCGCAAACACAATCTAGCCACAAGCTTGGTCCTGGCGCAGTCGGGATACCACCTTGGGAACGGCGGGAGAAACTATGGCAAAAAAATGCTTAATTGAAAAGCAAAAACGAAAGGCTAGGTACTCAACCCAAGCTTACAATCGTTGCAGCATCTGTGGGAGACCCCATGGATATATTCGCTTCTTCGGCTTATGCCGCATCTGTCTTCGCGAAATGGCCCACAAGGGCGTTTTGCCCGGAGTAAAGAAGTCGAGCTGGTAGCTCGCAGGAGAATTCTATGCATAGTGATCCTATCGCTGACCTCCTTGCGCGCATTAAAAACGGCGCACAGTCAAAAATCGTGACTGTCGAGGTACCACACAGCAAAATTAAAATTGAAATTGTAAAAATCCTTCAGGCCGAGGGATATATCAAAGGATTTGAAATTACGACGGAATCCAAATTCCCGTCTATTTCGATTCACCTTCGATACGACTCAAGACGACAACCGATTATCAAGCATATTCGGCGCGTCTCTCGACCAGGTTTGCGGCAGTACAAGCCGTGCACTGAATTGAAGCCATTGCGGAGCGGTCTCGCGACGCAGATTGTCTCGACTAGCCACGGGGTCATGACTGACCGCGAAGCGCGAAAGCGCAAGATCGGTGGTGAAGTCCTTTGCGAGGTTTGGTAGCCATGTCAAGAATTGGATTAAAACCCATACCGGTTCCAGCGGGCGTCACCATTGACGTTTCGGCAGAGAACGTAGTGACCGTAAAAGGTCCAAAAGGCGAACTGAATCAAGTCATCGCTGCATCATTGACGATGAAGCAGGAAGATGGCATCTTTCAAGTTTCCCGACCTGACAACGATCGCTTAAATCGTTCTCAACATGGACTGGCGCGAACTCTGATTGACAACATGGTGATCGGTGTTACCAAAGGCCATGAAAAGCATTTGGAAATCGTCGGTGTCGGCTATCGGGCCCAAATGGAAGGAAGAAATATGGTTCTCAATATCGGATATTCGCATCCGGTAAATGTAGAACCTCGTCAGGGAATAACCCTTGAGATTTATCAAGAAGAAAAAAGTAGGAGCCAGCGAATCAAGGTCAGCGGAATAAACAAAGCCGATGTTGGCCAGGTCGCTGCAGACATTCGAAAAGTGCGAAAGCCAGAGCCATACAAGGGCAAGGGCATTCGCTACGTTGGCGAAATTGTCAAATTGAAGGCTGGAAAACGAGCAGCCGCTAAGAAATAACGAGGATTTAGAAAAGTGGCAACAAAAACAAGACAAACAATGCGAAAGGCCCGCCATGTGCGATTGCGCAAGCGCGTGGTCGGCACTTCTGAACGGCCTCGGCTTAGCGTATTTCGGAGCCTCAAGCACATTTCCGTTCAGATCATTGACGATTCTAAGGGCGTAACCCTTGCGAGTGCGAGCACTTTGGAAAAGTCGCTTTCGGCTTCTCCGAATGTAGAAGGCGCGAAGAAAATTGGATCTGCAATTGGCTTGCGAGCAAAAGATGCAGGGATTTCCCAAGTCGTTTTTGACCGCGGCGGCTATCGCTACATCGGAACGATAGCAAGCTTGGCGGAAAGTGCCCGCGAAGCAGGGTTGGAGTTTTAGACCATGAGAATGATGAATCGCCTTAGTGGCAAACGGCAGAGCCGGGATACTGAAGGACCACAATTCGACGTTCGAGTTGTGCGAACTAACAAGGTTTTCAAGACTCACAAGGGCGGCAAAACCGCTTCGTGGTCCATTCTTGTGGTGGTCGGCGACAACAAAGGCAAGGTTGGAGTTGGCATGGGCAAAGCTCGTGGAATTCCAGATGCGATCCGAAAAGCGGAAGAAGCCGCGAAAAAGGCCATGTTCCAAGTTCCGATGATCGGAAAAACGATTCCGCATGCAGTTGTCGGCGAAATGGGGTCGAGTCAAGTTATTCTCAGACCTGCTTCACCTGGAACGGGTTGTAAGGCTGGCGGCGCAGTTCGAGCGTGTCTTGAAGCCTGCGGCATTCACAATGTGCTTGCGAAGAGTCTGGGCAGCAGAAACGCTGTTAACCAAGCTTATGCGACAGTGGACGCTTTCAAAAGTCTTTCAGTGCCTGAAAGGGTTGCTGAACTTCGAGGACTTGATGTCAACGAACTCGTGCCATGGCTCGAAAAGGCTCGAAAGGAGGAAGACGATGCTGCTCATTAAGCTTGTAAAAAGCAAAGCTGGAACGGCAAAGCGCCAGAAGTGCACGCTGACCGCACTAGGTTTGCGAAAAATGCAGCAAGTCGTTCAGCAAGATGACACGCCTTCGATTCGAGGCATGATTCACCACGTAAGACATATGGTTTTAGTTGAAGAAGTTGCTGGAACGAAACCAGCCAAAGTTGCTGCAGCCAGATCTTCAACACCTAAAGCTGCGGCAAAACCAAAAGTTGAAGCTGCTGTTGCGGTTGAAAAGCCAGCACCAAAACCTAAAGCTACTGTGAAAGCACCTGCGGCACCAAAAACTGCACCAAAGAATGCGCCGAAAGCTGCTGCAAAAGCACCGGCAAAGAAGAAAACGGAAAAATCCAAGGAATAAACAATGGGACTCCACGATTTTAAGCCCGCACCGGGAAGTACAAAACGCAAGCGAAGAATCGCTCGCGGTATCGGCTCGGGCATGGGTAAGACAGCAACTCGAGGTACGAAGGGCCAAAAGGCTCGAAGGCAAATTCATCCGAACTTTGAAGGTGGCCAAACTCCTATTCAGCGACGATTGCCTGTTAAGAAGGGCTTTCGAAACATAAATCACAAGGAATTTGCGATTGTGAATTTGGACGACCTTGAGAAATTGTTTGAAAAGGGCGACGACGTGAACCCCCAGACGCTGATCAAGACCGGAATTATTTCTGGCATCAAGGACGGCGTTAAGATTTTGGGATTCGGAACTGTTTCCAAAAAGCTCAAGGTTTCTGCTCACAAATTCAGCAAGGCCGCGCAAGATGCAATTGAAAAGGCTGGCGGAGAAGTTATAACGCTGTGAGTGGAATTTTCGGCGGAGGTGGCGGCGGCGGATTCGGTGATAAGGGACTAAAACTCCCTTTGATGGAAACCATGCGTCAAGCCTGGGCCGACC
>JANNJE010000046.1:0-6741 GCA_031405735.1 Armatimonadota bacterium
CTCTTCGAGAGCTCTTTTCACGATGTTGACTCCAGTCAGTTCATCGCCAGTGAGCTTCGTGTTTTCTAGTGCTGTACAGCAAGCGAGCAGAGTGATTCCGCCGCCAGGAACGATGCCTTCTTCAACCGCTGCGCGGGTTGCCGAAAGAGCATCTTCGTACCTATGCTTCTTTTCTTTGAGCTCGGTTTCGGTGCTTGCGCCAACCTTGATGACGGCTACTCCGCCGCTGAGCTTGGCAAGCCTTTCTTGCAGCTTTTCTTTATCGTAGTTGCTATCGGTCTTGTCAATTTGCGCCTTGATCTGAGCGATTCGGCCCATGACCTCTTCTTTCTTTCCTGCGCCTTCGATGATGGTGGTTTCTTCTTTGGTGATGACCACTTTCTTAGCCGTTCCGAGCATATCGAGAGCCACGTTATCGAGCTTGGTGCCCAGGTCTTCGCTGATGAAGCTGCCCTTTGTGAGAACCGCCAAATCTTCGAGCATCGCCTTTCGCCTGTCGCCAAAGCCAGGTGCCTTGACCGCTGCGATCTGTAGCACGCCGCGAATCTTGTTGAGAACCACGGTTGCCAGTGCGTCGCCTTCGATGTCTTCTGCGATGATGAGGATCGGCCGTCGTGCGGCAGATGCCTTTTCAAGGAATGGAAGGAAATCTTGCGCGCTGCTGATCTTCTTTTCGTGAATGAGGATCAGCGGATTTTCAAGAACGGCTTCCATGCGCTCTGGATCGGTGACGAAGTACGGCGAGATGTAGCCTCGGTCGAACTGCATGCCTTCGACGATTTCGAGCGTGGTTTCTCGGCCCTTGGATTCTTCGACTGTGATGACGCCATCTTTGCCAACTTTATCCATAGCTTCGGCTACGTGCCTTCCGATTTCGGCATCGTTGCCCGCGATTGTGGCGACGAATTCGACCTGGCTCTTGTCCTTGGTCGGCTGGCTGATCTTTTTGATTTCTTCGATTACGATAGCGACAGCCTTGTCGATTCCTCGCTTTACTGCGATTGGGTTTCCACCAGCGGCAACGTATCGCAGGCCTTCGTTTACGATGGCTTGAGCGAGCACGGTTGCTGTTGTGGTTCCGTCGCCGGCGACGTCGTTGGTCTTGCTGGCTACTTCTTTGCAAAGCTGAGCGCCCATATTTTCATATGGATCTTCGAGCTCGATTTCCTTTGCAACGGATACGCCGTCTTTGGTTATGGTGGGCGATCCCCACTTTTTGTCGAGGACGACATTTCGTCCTTTAGGGCCGAGAGTGACTTTCACCGCTTCGGCTACTTTGTTAACTCCGCGCTCTAGAGCGCGTCGTGCGTTTTCGTCATATAGTAATGTTTTTGCTGCCATGTGTTTTTTCCTTTACTTTGCTGGGGGTTGCTAGGGATTGCGGGATGTTGCTGGGAATGGTTGGGAGTGGCTGGGAGTGGCTGGGAGTCGTTTGTTCAACGTCACTCCTCAACCGAATACTCTGCCTCCACTTCTTTCACATAGTTCTTGTTCAATGCCGAAATGAAGTTGCTCAGTTTTACGGTCAACTTGTGACAGGCGGTGGATATTTCGTCCATTTGTTCTTCTGTCAAAAACCCAAGATCACATGAAACGACTGCTAGCGATTCCACTTCATTTGTTGAGCCAATCGAAATTCGCAAGAACTGGATGAATGCCCCTTCGAGCCTTCGGCCATGCCCTTCTGCGATGTTCGATGAGATGGAGACAACTGCTCGCCGGATCTGGGCTGTGAGTCCAAATTGTTCAGCATTTGGAAAGCTCATGGTAGTTCGATAAACATCTCCTGCCAATTTGCGAGCCAATTGCCACACTTCGAGTTCACGAAAGTGCCGAAACTTTGGTTTTTCAGATGTATTCATCTAGTTTCTGTCCTCAGTTCCTTTCAATTCCCAGCCATACCCAGCTATTCCCATCAATTCCCAGCGCACTCGTCATCGCTACGCGATGACCGCATAAATCTGATCTTCGTCAAGAATCGTCAAATCCTCTCCATCAATCGTTACTTCGTTGCCGCCGTATTTGCTAAAGAGGACCTTGTCGCCTTCTTTAACGGTGAGCTTGTTTCGGTCGCCGGTGTCTAGCACTCGTCCGGTGCCGACTGCGACTACCTTGCCTTCGGTCGGCTTCTTTTTGGCTGAGTCGGGCAGATAGATGCCGCTAGCCGTTTTGTCTTCTTGCTCGATGAGCTTCACGACGACTTTGTCGCCGAGTGGCTTTAGATTTGCCATATTTTTGATTATTCCTCCGTTTGTGAAATTGCCGAAATTGGCACTCCCTGTTAGGGATTGCTAATTTTAGCACTCTCAAGGCGAGAGTGTCAATATGGTTTGGTTCGGATTGGCTTGGGTTTGTTCGGAATTTTGTTGGCAGTTGGCAGTTGCCAGAGAATTCGGATTCCGGTGAATCTGCGCAAGGATCAAACCCGAAATATCCCGATCTGACCGCCTACGGCCAACCGTCTACTGCCAACCGTCTACTGCCAACCGCAAACCGCAAACCGCAAACCGCTAACCAAACGCAAAAGAAAAAACGACCCCTCTTTCAAGGGGCCGATTTCGATTTTTGAGAAGGAGAGTTACTTATTTTTTGCGTCGTCGAAGGAATGGGATTACACCGAGTCCAAGGACTGCCATCGTTGCTGGTTCTGGGACAACACGGAATTTGTAGAAGTTGACATCGAATTGGCCAGCCTTTGTCGCCGCAAACTGGGTTCCGTTTACTGCAAATGCCATGTTCAAATTGATCGTTGTTGATGAATTTGCCAATGCATTTGGAAAGTCCAACATTGATCCTGTGCGGAAACGATCGTCGCAAGGCGATCCCATATTATTGGCCAATTGGAAGTTACTTAGCGCCAGGTAGTAGACACCAGGTGTATAGTTCCTTACAAGCACAGATGTGAACGTAGTACCGGGACTTCCCCCGCCGCTGTTTAGGCTTTCGTCGTCATTGCCATAACCTGGGATTGCATTGAAGTTCGCATCGTAAATCCACATGTCAGTATCGGACGTGTGGCCCTGATTCCAGGTGCTTATATTAATTGACCCTTGAGCATACATGCCGATATCAACTGGAGTCACCGCAGTTCTTTCAAGAGTCGCTACATAGTTTGCTGTTGTGGTAGTAGTACCGGTTACACGGTAAAAAATATCCTCAGCTGCGCCAAAGCCGTACCATTGATTCATGCGGGTTGTAGTGCCCGTCATGATAAAACTGGTTTGGATTGTGGTGTCAGTTGTGTTTGCTGTGCCAACAGGACCAGGCCATGTTCCAGCAGTCGCCGCAACTTGCCCCAAACCCCGAATCGTCCCTACGTTGCCTGGAGTAGTTGTGTTCAAAAGCATCCTGTATCGGTAGATTCCTGGTGCAGCCGCTGCAGTCCCCACACGAAAATAGTCGAGACCCGTTGTTGTGGCGCTAATGCTGTTTCCAGTAATAGTTGCACCGTTGGTCAGCCCACCGAATACATTTGCCGTTGCCTTTGAATCGTTCGCTTCGGATTCATTGAATTGAGCATTTACTGCTACAGCCGCGAATGCCAACATAGTGACACTTGATAGTTTCAAAAAAGTTCTAGTCATTTCTTTCCCCCCTAAACTACGATCCAGAAGAGTTGCACAAAACACAACTTCAACTTAAGTCAAAATTGCTTCGCTCAAATCACGAAGCAGACAGGGCATTATAACCCAGATATATTTGCTTTCAACAAAAAAGTACAGTATCAAAACAAAAACCCGAAAAAATACCAGTTGGGTTTCGTTTTGAGCATTTGTTAGAGAGGAGGCGGAACTTCTCGGCCCCTCGTTCCCATTCCCATCATCATCTTGAAAAATGGGTCCTTTTTCAGCAGTTCCTTCTGCTTCTCAATTTGCGCTCTGAAATCTGCAGGCAGATTGTCTATCGAAAGGATTTGACCATCCTTGCTGATTCGGTCGTCATTCAAGACACGAGAAGTTGACACGTCAGCAGCAACATTGAAACGGAACTTGTAGGTGCTTCGCGTTCCCATTTTGAGCGCAGTAATCGGCGGCATACCTTGCGCCATCATTCCCATATTCGGGTCATCCTTCATGAATTGGAAAAGAGCTAGTTCTCCGGGACCAAGCGCCCCGAACATTGAATTGAGTTCGCTTTCGCCTTCAACTCTTCCAACCATTGTGTTTTCCGCTTTTATCTGAATCGTGCCTGCATTTGGCAATCCGTCGGGCATAATCTCGGTAGGTTCTTGCTTCCAAGTTCCCCCATTGTTGCCCATAAATGACTTCATGATTGCCATGAACGGCGATGCAGCACTTTCTTCCGGCTGTGCTCCGACAACTAAGTTCGCATTTGCTCCAAACAACATCCTTTCAACCAGCTTCCGTTGATACGGTTCGACGTTGGTTAACGACATTGTTATCCCATTTGGAAGGCTAGATTTTGTTACAGGGTTCAGCGTGCCGTAGAACCGAAGCATATCCCAATCGGTCATTCCCATCATTCCCTGCGACATTGCGTTTGGCGCGAAGAGCATAAGGTAGATCATTGCCGCAGGAGTTTCCATGGGTGGTGGGTTTTTCAAGGCGTATGCCGCATAGTCGTCAAGATTGACAACGATGTTCGTCTTTGCCCCGCCTATCAATTTAGCAAGAGAAGCTCGATCAACTCGCGAGAGCCTTGCCGATCTTGGGTGCGATGGCTGAATCGTGAGCCATCCGTTCGCGGAATTGGCCACGAGGCGTTTGTCTTTGAAAATGCTGGTCAGATACTTGTTGACTTTTGTTGCCGTTTCGCCAGCCATCATTCCAAACATGGAAATTCGACTGTCGGGCAGATTTGCAACCACATTCCACTTCTTAACTGATGCAACTGCAGCAAGCGACTCAGATTCGACAAAGGATAGAGGGTCGTAGATGTCTGGACGAAGAAGCTTTGCCTCTAAATCTGGTGTCAATTTGCTCGGGATTGACATTCCGCCAGACATTCCGCCGCCCGCTGTGCCAAAAAGGGTCGCAACTTCCTTTGTCTCTTTTGAGTAGACAATGTCGCCATCTGGACCTTCGATTTCTTGTTCCTTCGGCTTCTCGCCGGTTGCGCCGCCCAGGGCATCGCCAATTCCTTCCATTGCCGCTCCCATTGCTTGAGCAATTCCGCCTAGCAATCCGTTGGAATCCATGAGCATGGACTGTTCGCGGATGAGGACTTTGCCGTTTGAATCAAAAAGGAGAAGTTCGATCTGGTAGCCGCCCATCATCCCCATAAATCCGCCGCCCTTTGCGACGGCAAGAAGGACCTTTGCTGGACGCCCTTCAATGGGCTTGTCGTTTCGGGAAATTCCAATTGCCTTAAGGAATTCGTTCAATTCTGCTTCGTCAACTTCATCATCGGCACCTACATTTGTTGGTGGCCTGTTGGCAGTTGCCGCGTTGTGATTCTGGACAAGCTCAGTAACAACGGGTGCTACATTTCCGAAAAATGGGCGTTGCATTCGGGTTGGCAACGATGAGAAAACAACTCGCTCGCCTTGTTCTATTCCGGCGATCGCGTTTACATCAATTTGGCCCAGCAATTTTGTGATAGCTTTATCGCCTGCCCCGGAACCACCCATTCCACCAAATCCCATGCTGAAATTAGGACCTTCGGAAGTCTGTTTTGATCCCGCAGGCTTTGGCTTCAAAGATTCCATTTTTTTCGCAATTTGTGTGCGAATACTCTTAAGCCTTTCGGCACGTTCAGCGTTCTGTTCGGCGGCGTCCATCCCAGCCGGGCGAATTAGACGGAAACCGCCCTCTTCTCGGCGCCATGCACCGCCTGTAACTTTTGCGATTTGAGCCATGAGGTCAGCCAGTTTGGCGTCGGTTACCGAAATCATGAGCGGTTCGCCTGCCATGGGAACGGAGGCAAGCAAGGGGACCTTACTTGCATTGGACAGCCCTTCAAGAGCTCTGCCAACGGACGTCATGGATTGGGTGAATGTGACTTTTACGGCTAGCGCCTCGTCGTCCAATTGGGCAAACGAAGTCGTTGCCGCCAATATGGAGGCGAAAATTAGGGCGAATCGCTTATTCATGTTATTCCTAGTTTAACTTACGCCGGAGGCGGTTGTGAGGATTCGTGCCTAGATGATTTTCTTTTTGCCCAGGTGTGAAGAATCCAAATTGCCGTTGCTGCGCCGATGAGATCAATGGCAACGTCGGCGATGGTTCCCGTTCGGTTTGGTGTAAGGGATTGGCGGTATTCGTCGAAGGAGGCGTGGAGGAGTGTCCAGGCGAGGGGCCAGGTGACACGATTCCACTTTGGCGTTGTAGTTCCAAATGAAAGAAATGCAGTTCCGGCAAGAACACCAAAGAAGCTCAAATGAATTAGCTTTCTGATGGTAATCGTACAAATCTCAGCTATAGTGGGTGAAAAACCGAATTGAGCAAACCAATCAATCATCCCACTGGCGCCGTAGTCGGCTGAACCTGCTCGAGTTACAATCCCCGAAGCGAACACGGTGGCAATGAGCCATAAACTTGATTCAAGTTTTTCTAATACAACGAAACGCCGCTTAGCGAATGCAGCAATTGCGCAAAGGATTATTCCACAGCCGAGCAGATAGAGATCAGCAACTGATTCCGAGTCAAGCACAAAGAAACAGAAGGCACCAAAGATTATTGCAACTCCCAATCGGACCAACATGTTTGGAGGTTCGCCATGGAGCGCAATTAGTAGAAGTGCACAGTACGTCCATGTCGCTGGAAAGCCACTATAAAAACT
>JANNJE010000047.1:0-4125 GCA_031405735.1 Armatimonadota bacterium
TCGAGGGCCCGCGACTTGAATAGGTTGCAACTTTGTCCTTAACTCGATTTGTTTTGTCAGTAGGCATCTGCTTCATAGCACCGACCGTAATGACATTGGGAGAGTTTCCAGGCACTTGGATCGAGCCATAGGCAGTTCCCCAGCCTTCATTGTTAGCACTGGCCAGCTGCTCTTCGTTCAAGCGTCCCGTATTTCCAGCGGCGCAGACAACGACAACCCCTGATTCCCAAAGCTGCTTCATCATAACGCACATCGGATCCGTCTTATACGACTCGCCAACGGGGTGTCCAAGGGACAAATTCACAATACGGATATTCCACAGTGTCCTATTGTTGTAAACCCATTGGAGGCCAGCTAGAACTGTGTCAACAGTTCCCGTGCCATCTCGGTCAAGAACACGAACGCCAATTAGGTTTGCATTGGTTGCAGATCCGCGATATTGCCGAGTAGCATTAACCCCAGACGCGGAGTTGCCACTTCCAGCAGCAATTCCTGCAACGTGAGTTCCATGTCCGCAAGGATCTGACATTCCAAGTTCAGACACTAGGTCACTTAAGCCTAGGCTGAAGTTCACATTTAGTAGCAAACGCGAACTATAGAACGCTCCTGTAAAGTCAAATGCAGGCTGAATCCCAGAATCAACAACCGCGATGTTGATATTGTCGCCTTCGTAACCAGCACCTCCAGGAGCGCCATTCCATTGCGTGTCCGCAAATGTGTGCTTCGTTGTGAAATCGTCGTACTTGCGAACCGTAAAGTTCGTAGAGATCCTTTTAACCCACGAGAATTGGCTCAATTGCCTAAGCTTATGATTGGGCAAAGTGACCGTTGCGCCGTCAATGATGTCAAATGATCTGACGACTGTTCCGCCAATCTCGCCAATCGAAGCCTTTCTGGCATCGGTCATATCGCCTTTCATTTGGACGATTACGGTAGTCGAGGCTTTTTTATCTTGGTCAAGCGAGCGTTTAAGTACGAATTGGTCGCATTTTGTACGTACTGAATCTGCGGCTTGTGCGCTAGATGAGAGGACAACGAAGACAGCAAGGGCAGCCAGACTTGGAATCGCCGTTCTCTTAGGTGTCAATAAATCATAAGTCGAAGCAATAGTTTCGGGTTTCAATCCCATTTTTTCACAGTTCCCCCAAGGTCGCCATTCGGTAGCCCGGCCATCTTTTCGATCCAATGATCGAGGAAGACCCGTTGGTTTTGCGTCGCCGGTTTTCACCGGGTTTGCCTTTTTTCACATGGAGCTATGTTGTGTTCCGGCCAATTCCGGAGTCATGCGCCTTCGCTTACACAGCCCTGCCTTGTGAATGGTTATTTCCACAGCATCAAGTCGTTGGGGACAAAAAAAAATAACAGGTTTTCATTTGTTGGAGAAATACGTCAATCTTAGTTAAACGATTTAGCGATTCTAAGGGCTATGCCTTGCGTGATCATTCGCAAGGCATTGTCGTATGGATTGATGTGGAAATGTTGACAAATCGGAAGGTCGTATCTCCCTTCCTTTGAAGGAAAGGAGACAGTCCGCCGTCAATCCAAGTGCCCGTGTCCTTGCAATGATGCTCGCAATCTAAAGACTCAGACCCGACCGGCCAAGACTTGCCCCGCGATGAAAAGGACGATTCCAATAACGGCAATAAAAAACAAAACTCGTACCAACCCTTTGAGTTTTTCAGTCCTTTCGGCTCGAATCAGTTCCTGACCATGGGCACCCTTTCGAAGTTCGGCCAACTGCATTCCTCCGTTGTATTTCGTCGCCTCAGGCCAAAGGCGGAGGGCTTCGCCCAATTGTGCAGGCGACGGCTCTTTCTCGAGTGCAACCCTGAGCGCTCGCATCTCTTCCCTGCTCGTGTTGAGCTGTATAGCCAAAAAGTGGCACACAACGGCAGCCACGCCCGTCGCAATCGCAACGATCAAGCCGACTAGGCCCACAATTTTGATAATCTCTTCCATGCACTATCACTCTACCGGGCTAAGTTCACTCAATGCCCGCGGTCGGGTCTGGGATTTGTTGAATCATGGACTCTGGATTTTGGAATCCCAGTTCTTCATAGTGATAAACACTAACAACCTCCCAACAACCTCGCATTCCTGCTAGTAACATATACTAAGTAACCCCGTATAATGATCTTAATTCGCCATACAATACGTATCTAGAATGTGTCGTTGGTGAAGAACTGGAGGATTATCAAAATGAGCAGGTTTGGTTTGGCAGCTTTTATCGTGATTTCAGTTGTAGGATTGACAATTTATGGGTGCGGCGGCGGCGGTGTTTCTGGCGGCGAGGACGCAGTTCTTGCCACCATTGACAGCAGCGAAATGGCAAACGATGCCAGCTTTCGATGTGGAACCAAAGACCTCACGCTAGGACAGCAAATTCAAGCTGAAGCTGGAATCGCATCGTTCCTGCAGAGGCAAGGAGATGTTCCTGGTGGAACGATTGATGTTTATTGGCATGTGATCAACAACGGTTCAGATCCGGTACTCGATGGAAACATTAGCGACCAGACAATTGCAGATCAGATTGCCGTTTTGAACGCTGCTTATGCTCCCGGTGGTTGGACATTCAACTTGGTTTCAACGGACCGAACAACAAACCTTGCCTGGTACACGGCTGGTTTTGGCAGTCCTGAAGAGATCGAGTTCAAGAATGCGCTTCGACTCGGTACTGCAGATGATTTGAACATTTATTCGTCGAACAACTTCAGTGCTCTTGCAGGCTGGGCAACGTTCCCAGTCAGGTACAAATTTGATCCCAAAATGGACGGCGTCGTGATTCTGTTTACTACGCTTCCTGGCGGCGCTGCTGCTCCCCTCAATGAAGGAGACGTGACGACTCACGAAGTTGGACATTGGATGGGCTTGTATCACACTTTTGAAGGCGGATGCGCTAGAGGACAAAATCAGGGAGACAAGGTTGAAGACACACCTGCTGAAGCGGGGCCGGCGTTCGGATGTCCCGTGAACAGAGACACGTGCCCAGATCTTCCGGGCCTTGATCCCATTGAAAACTACATGGATTTCACGGCGGACTCATGCATGGTTCAATTCACTGCTGGTCAATACGAGAGAATGGACGCTCAGTTCATGAAATACCGGTTTGGGGAATGAGCTCTTTCCAACGGGTGGACGGGTGGGCTGGACGGATTGCGCCCTCCTTTCATCTCTAGTTTTGGGTGCCACTGACAGGCGAGGAACGAGTTTGTCAGTGAATTCCCATCGTTCTTTACATGGACAAACATTCTTGTCCTATTCTATCCCAAGCTGGTAAATGCACCGAAGAATGCCTGTCCACCTGTCCCGAATCACGCCAGCCTTTCGCTCATCTCCAATTTGTAATACTTCGGGATGCCACCCGATGTCAATTTCAATCTGCAGGGGTCACCCGTCGATTTCTTAATGGGTTCCCTTACTTCAAATTGAATTTTAAGGACAATAAGAACTTTCATCTAGGCGCTGCTGAGCTACTGCGACTTTTTCAAGATATAACGCTGTTCTTTCGCTTGATTCCAGCCTCGCCTGGAATCCCGAACAATGCGAACAACGCAAAGTAACACTTCCGTTGTCGTGCACGTTACGGACGAGCCCTTTTCCGCAGGAGTCACACACCTCATCGTCAATTTGTATATCTTGCAAGCTAGATCGGGCATGTTCATAGGCACGTTCAATGAGGACCTCAGCATATTCTAACGCTTCACTTGTCGGGCGATTGGAGCCGCCTTGTTCTTGGCAATAACTCGCAATGACATTCCCGGTCGAAAGTTCCTCAAGTGCATTTGATTGCTCAATATTCGTGAGGTGCATTAGCAGTGACAGTTCAGCAGGAGAGTTTCGGATGGCTATGAGGTCATCAATATGCAAAACAAGCGGCTTGCGTACTTTCCATCCGAGACTATCAAACATACGTTTCGAAGCTTCAACTCGCAATGCAAAGCTGATAACCGGACTTGCGACAACACGGTCCTCCACCACCAGTACGGGCCATATCGAGTTGAACTCGTTGAATTCAGGAAAGTTGCGATTTGATAACAAAGCTTCGCACTTATCTTTCAGTTGTCCCAAGCCATCATTAATGTAGTTGACTTCTAAGTACTCTCGGAGACCAGCCGTATCTGTGCC
>JANNJE010000048.1:0-9894 GCA_031405735.1 Armatimonadota bacterium
ATCGGCGAATAGGTCTCGCTTTCCAGATTGTTGGTTGCGGCATTTTTTGCTGCTTGTCGAATAGCATCGGCAAAGTTCATGCTGCCTCCTGTCGGCCTTTGAACTGGTTGATGACCTCATGCATCAAAAAACCGTCAACCGATTTGCATTTCTTGGCCATTCCAATCAGTAGCGCGTTGTCGGCAAACTGGCTGATCAATCGAGGAGTGCCACCAGTTTCCTTATGTATCTCATAAACTGCGTCCGGCGTGAAGATGCTTTGCTCTCCTGTATAGCCAGCAACCCGGAGACGATGCAAAATCAATTCTCCGGTTTCTTGCACGTCTAACGGCATGAGCGTGTATCGGATCGCGAGTCGCTGCTCTAGTGCAGGTGCCTTTGCAATCTTTGCACGAAGCTCGTTTTGCCCCAAAAGAACTAGCGTAATGAGGAACTGATCGTTCATTTGGCAGTTCAGGAGCAGCCTAAGCTCTTCCAAAGTGTTCGTTGATCGAACCAAGTGAGCTTCATCAATCATCAGAACGATCTGCTGGCCGCGCTCATAATAGGAGAGGAGTTCTTTGTGCAAATCTTGAATCAGCACTTGGCGGTTCCGCGACGTTGCTTCCACTCCGAGCTGCGAAAGGATTTCTTGCAAAATCTGAATCGGGGTAAGGATTGGGTTGACAATCAAAACCACTTTGTGTCGAATCGGGTCAAGAAGATCGAGTAGCTTGCGACTAATCGTCGTTTTCCCAAGCCCAATGTCACCGGATAGCATCGCAGCACCTTTTGTGCGCGAAATTGCATAGTGCAACATCATTAGCGCGTCTTCATGCCCACGGCTTAAGTATAAAAAGCGCGGGTCTGGCGTCAAGCTAAATGGCGGTTCTTTTAGTCCCCAATACGATTCATGCATAGTCGGCTCCGAGTTTGATCCCAGTATATTTTTCGGTGTTTACATATAAAAACTTCAGCACAACTTTCACAGTTGTGCTGAAAAACCTGATAACTGGCTAGAGTGCTCAGCCAGAAGGGTGAAGAAGGTCAAATGGCAGGCTCCACTCGGTGCAAATGCGCCAGAGTTTTGGTCTTTCACCAAAGAGTTGAATTCATTTATGGGCTGAAATCGAGCCCGGCAAGCAAGAGGGTGCATAGGTTTTTGGGTAGCCACCCGATTGGATTGCCTGCTAGCAAGCAGTGCAACCACAAATGGAACATTCCACAAAGATGCGCGGTGTTACGAACAAATACTCAAAATCCTGGTGAGGCTCGGGGCATATTGAACTCCAAACCCGCCATAATTGATAACCATGAGCACCCTGCTCCTTGACCCCGTAAACATGCGAAGGACGTTAGGCCGAATCGCTCATGAGATTCTGGAAGCCCATTCAGGAGCGGACAATCTCGTTGTCGTTGGAATTCTTCGGCGTGGCTGGCCCGTTGCGAACCGCCTAGCGTTTGCAATGTCCCAAATCGAGGGGCTGCCTATTTCAGTCGGCAAGCTCAGTTCCGCCCGGCATCGGGATGATCGCCCTAAGACCAATGTAGATGAAAGCGAGATTCCTTTTGAAATCACAGGGAAAACAGTCATTCTTGTCGATGAAGTGATTTATACGGGCCGGACGATCCGGGCAGCGCTCGAAGAACTCTTTGATCATGGACGGCCGAAAAGTGTTGAGCTCGCAGTTCTTATTGATCGCGGGCACCGTGAACTTCCAATTGAGCCGCAATATGTTGGCAAAGTCGTTCAAACCGAACGAGGAGATCGAATTATTGTAAAGGTTGCGGAACTTGACGGCGAAGACGGCGTTTTGCTCGAACACGATTTTGAAGGAGCGGCAACCTAAAATGTCTCGCAACCTTCTTGCAATTCGCCATTTAGAAAAGTCGCAAATGGTCGAGCTGATTGAACTGGGTGCCGACATGAAACGGCGAGTTCTGAGCGGCACTGAATTGCCGGATATGAGTCATTTTGTCTTGGGAATGCTTTTCTTTGAGAACAGCACCCGAACTCGTGTGAGTTTTGAACAGGCCGCTCGATATCTGAGGATGAAGACGGCCATTTTTTCTACCTCGGCAAGCTCTATGAGCAAGGGAGAAACGCTGAAGGATACGATCCTCACTCTTCGATACGAGCGACTTGACGGCCTTGTGATGAGGCACCGATTTTCGGGCTCACTGCAGTTGGCTTCTCGATATTTTGGAGGGCCGGTCATCAATGCGGGGGATGGGCAGCATGAGCACCCAACTCAAGCTCTAGGTGACGCACTCACGATCTTAGAGCGGAAGGGAAGCATTGAAGGACTGAAAGTAGCCATTGTCGGTGATGTTTCTCACTCAAGAGTGGCCCGCTCGAACGCATGGCTGCTGAGTGCCTTAGGAGCAGATGTTCGGTTCGTTGGTCCAAAGACACTGATGCCGAATCAGGCGGCAAGGTTGCCAGGTAGGGTTTTTTACGATCTCGCAACGGGAATTGCCGACGCCGACGTTGTCATGTGCCTCAGACTGCAAAAAGAGCGGATGGACAGCGGCCTTATTGCATCAATAAGCGAATACGCGAAGATGTATCAGGTCAATCGAAACTCGCTCATTTGGGCTGCACCAGATGCAATGGTGATGCATCCTGGGCCGATAAACAGAGGCGTCGAGATTGATGATTCGGCTGCCGATGGAGAGCGATCTGCGATCAGTGCCCAAGTCGAAAATGGAGTATTTGTCAGGATTGCAGCACTTTATTGGGCATTCCAAAAGGAAACAGTTGAGGCACAAAGCAAAACTTCGACAAAGCGCAAACCCTCCAAAAAATCCGTGGGGGTTGCACCTTGAACATCCTTTTGAAGAATGGCCGTATTCTTGACCCTTCTCAGAACCTTGACTTCATCGGATCCATTTTGATCGAAGATGACCAAATCGAAGCGTACGGCCCTGACCTGCGCCAAGTTGACGCCGATGAAGTTTACGATTGCTCTGGAATGTGGATTTGCCCCGGGCTTGTTGATCTTCATGTCCACCTCCGAGAGCCTGGCCAGGGACATAAGGAAACAATTGTTTCTGGAACGCAGGCTGCAGCCGCTGGTGGATTTACGAACATTTGCTGTATGCCAAACACCGATCCGCCATTAGATAATCCGGCGCTGATTGATTTCATCTTGGATCGGGCTGCTTCTCCGGAGGCAGGCGGCGTATTCGTGGCTCCCGTGGGCGCACTAACGAAAGGCATGAAGGGCGAACAGCTAACAGATTTGGCGGCGATGAAACGAGCTGGAATCGTTGCTGCAAGTGACGAAGGATCGCCAATCCAGAATTCTCTGGTCATGCAACGGGCAATGGAATACTGCGTGCAATTAGGACTTCCAATCATGGCGCATTGTGAAGATACTGCCCTCACAGAGGGTGGGGCAATGAATGATGGCGCAATAAGTGCAATGCTTGGTCTGCAGGGCATTCCTCGAAGTGCCGAAGAGGTCGCAGTTATGCGAAACTGCCTGCTTTCGCTCAATACGGGTTGCCAAATCCATATCATGCGGATCAGCACATGGGGAGCCGTCGAGATGGTTCGCAAAATGAAAGACCTTGGTGGAAACATTACATGCGAGGTCGCGCCTCAACACTTTGTGTTTACCGAAGATGCTGTGGGCGAGTTTGACACGACATTCAAGATGTCGCCTCCACTTCGAACGCAAGTTGACGTTGATCTGGTGATGCAGGCGCTTAGCGATGGCACGATTGATTGTATAAGCAGCGATCATTCGCCGCACGCAATGCACGAAGTGGAGTCTCCATTTGATGAAGCACCCTTTGGAAACACGGGCCTAGAATCAGTCGTCGGAGTCAGTCTAACGCATCTCACGCATACCGGCGTACTCACTCCATTGAACACGATTCGAATGCTAAGTACTGCACCTGCACAAATCTTGCGAATTGATGCCGGAACATTGAAGCCAGGTGAGACTCCTGTCGCTCAAGTGACGGTGATTGATCCTGATTGCGACTGGACTTATGATGTAAACCGTACTTTCAGCCTTAGCAAAAACTCACCCTTCCATGGCATGAAGCTCAAAGGAAAGGTAATGCTCACTTTTTGCGGCAGCGAGATTTATAGGGATGCGCTTTTTCCAAATACAAGGTATGCGTCGGTGCTGTAGGGTATGGGGTATAGGATTCGAGGCAATAGGTGTTATGGCAAATGAGATATAAGCTTATGAAATCGGTTGAATTTGTCCTTCGGGCATTTGTCCAAGTTCCTAAACTCTGGAACCAACTGCAAGTTAGTACCCGCACACAAAACCCCATACCCTATACCCAGCACCCAATACCCCACACCCCATACCCCACACCCCGTTCCATATACCCTATACCCTATACCCTTTTGCTAATTCCGGCTTTGCTCCTGCAGAGTTGCAACTTCCAACCACCACCTGATCCAAACGATCCTGCTGAGGGCACAGCCATGCAAGCTGAAGTCATGCAAAGGAACCTCAATTGGGCTTCAGAAACGCTCACCAGTCGAACCCGTGAAAGGCAAATAACTGAAGACGTTGCTGCCGCTAGGCTTCAAAAATACGCCGAAGAGCTTTCGAATTCGATCCCAAAAGATGGCATCAGTCCATCCGACGCATGGCGATATGGCGAAGTGCTCCGGACAGCAAAACGGTGGGACCGTGCAGAAGTTGTGTTTAAGTTAGCCATCGAAAATGCTCAGAGAACGAAAGATGAAGATCGCTATGTGAACGACAGTATGCACTATGCCGAAGCATTATCACAAAACAGAAAGGTTGCCGAAGCAATCAGTACTGTGCGCTCGACGTTTTCGGTTTCAAATACCAGCAAAGCGCCTATCTTATTTGGCACCCTATACCAAGTAGTCCCTGCAGGCGAAAATGGTGGATTGAAAGTCGAACTGGCCAAACTTCTGGAAGATGCGATTGAACAGCACCGCATGGTGATTGTAGATCCCAAAACACACGCAGGCGCTTCGTTTATCGCAACGCGGCGGCACCATGTGATGAAAGCATGGGAAAAGGCAATCGAGCTATATCGCTCAGCTGGTCGTCCTGACTTGGCTGAAGTGGCAAGGAAAAAGAGAGATAGCTCGGGAATGATCGGGATATGAAAAATGGTTTCCAAACTACGCTAGGTATCCTCTAGTTCGCCCATGCACCGTACGCTGTTTCAAATTGGATCGTTCGAAGTGCCCAGTTTTGGCGTGATGGTGCTCGTCGGGTTTCTGGCAGCCCTTTGGTTTGCTCGCCGTCGTGCTGCAAAGTTCGGATACACCCCTGACCAAATCTCAGATGTCGCTTTTTGGGTGTTGGCGGCCGGGATTCTGGGAGCACGACTTGCTTTCATCCTTATCGAGCTGCCCTACTATTTGAAGCACCCAAGCGAGATCATTCAGCTTCAATTTCAGGGCCTAACCAGCTTTGGAGGCGTTGTTTTGGCGGCACTGGCTGTACTCTGGCAAGCAAAACGACTGAAGACGAGCGCGCTGCAACTCATGGACTGCATTGCGCCGAGCTTTCTCATAGGCCATTTCTTTGGGCGAATCGGATGCTTGCTGAACGGCTGTTGCTATGGCGGGTCGTGTGACCTGCCTTGGGCGATTCACGTAACTGAAAAGCCCGGACTCTTTCATCCGGCACAAATTTACGATGGCCTAATGAACCTCGGTGGCTTGGCAATTTTTCTCATTTTCTTCAATAAGAATCAACTTAGAAGGGGGCAGGCCAGCGGATTTGTGTTCATCGTTTATGGAATTTCAAGATTCATTTATGAGTTTTGGCGGGCAGGGGAAACCTCAACTACGATAGGAAGCCTGCCCATAACCGAGGCGCACGTTGTGGCTTTGATAGTAGCGGCTTTTGGTGCATTCTTATGGTTCAAGGGTTCAAAAGTCGTTGCTTCAAATCCTGAAGTTGAGGCGGTTCCATGACATTTGCATCCCTTCTCGATGCGATGGTTGGGAAAAGAGCACTCGTGATCGGCGATTTGATGCTGGACGAGTACATTTTCGGCTCTGCGACACGAATTTCTCCTGAAGCTCCTGTCATGGTGATTCGGCATTCAAATTCACGCCAGGTTCCTGGCGGAGCCGCGAATGTTGCTCGAAATATGCAGGCTCTGGAAGCGAACGTTTCTTTAGTTGGCTTGATTGGTGATGATAGCGCTGGGAGGTTTCTTGCAAATGAATTGGGCGAATCTGGTTCCGTTGTCGGCCTCGTTGTGGATTCAGCAAGGATGACGACCAGAAAAACAAGAGTCGTGGCAGACCATTCGCACCAAGTATTGAGAATTGATGCGGAGTCTGACGAACCGATCTCAGATTCTATCGAGAATCGCCTCATGGAAGCAACAAGATTGGCTGCAACTGAGGCCGATGTAATCGTCTTGAGCGATTATCGAAAGGGGGCTCTAACAGCCGTAGTGGTTGCGAACGCAATCCTCGTGGGCAAAGAATTGGGCATTCCGGTTCTTGCGAATCCAAAACCGCAAACGCTCAATTGGTACCGAGGCGCGAGCCTCGTAAGCTTGAACCGAAGCGAAGCGGGTTTTGCGATCGGGGATGACCGCTCAGTTTCAACTGACGCGGCGTACGGCGTTGCCTGCAAGATTCGAGAAACGGGAGATTTTGGCGCGGTTTTGGTTACTCTCGGTGAGGACGGAGCAGTCGTTTCCTTACCGGATGAAATCAGAATAACTGCGCCAAGAGTCGAGGTTGCCGATCCAGCAGGTGCTGGCGACACCGTAATTGCCGCCACAGCCCTTGGCTGTTCCTCTTTTGGGTTTGCCCCTGAAGTGTTTCAACTAGCCATTGAACTTGCGGCAAGTGTCGTGCAGCACGTGGGGGTTGCGGTGCCTTCGGAAGCAGATTTGAAGCGGATTCGGGGGAAGTGAGGGTTAGTGGCAGAGTGTGGAGTGTAGAGTGCCGACCGCGAGCCGCTTACCGCCAACAAACCGCAACCAGCCGACCACTTGCCGACCACCTGCCAGCCACCTGCTAACCCCTACAGCTAACGACATTCTAACAACTTGCCGACTCCCTGCCAGCCATTTGCCAACCCTGAACCCCACACCCTATACCCTAACGTTAACTTCAGGCATCTTCCTCGTTGCAATCAGCGCCATAACAGCAAGCCCCATTCCCATATAAAACGAAAGCTGATAGTTGCCCGTTTGTTGCCAAACAAATGCGCCGATGACAGGCAATGAAACCGCCGCGACATGGTTCATAGTGACGCCCATGGCCAGGCTTGGAGTCAGTTCCCCAGGACGAACAATACGGTTCAAATACAAGTTGAAACCGATCGAAAAGGTGAATAGAACGTTGTCAATGATATAGAGCGCATAGAGCACAAATACGTTTTGGATCGTGGCGTAACCAAGGAATAGAAGGATGATCGTAATCGCATAAATCGTGAGCGGTTTCTTTTCGCCCACCTTGTCCATAAATGCCCCCATATGAGGAGCTGCAACCGCACTTAATATTGAGTTTGCAAATCGAAGAAGCAGTATGGTCTCGACTGGCACATCGTAGACCATTACAAGTGTAAAGAGCGCAAAAATGCCAAAAATCTGACGACGGCATCCTTCTAGAAATTGCAAGACGTAATATAGGCCATATTCTCGTCGGAAAATGAGAGGTTGCCTCGTGCCGCCCGAGGCGTGATGGCTCAGCATGAGCAGCAAAACGCCACCGACCATGATCGCGGCGCCAGCGATCCAAAAGTATGTGTGATAGTCGAGTTTCAGAATCCTAGAAGCCAGCCACGAAATGCCAAGAGCGACAATCGTGGCAATTGCACCGACCGACCTCATTCTTCCAAAATGGCGCCCTTCGTTCATTCCCTTTGCAAGGTGCAAAGTGATAGCGGGCGAAACGGACGACCACAAATGAAAGCCGATTGACCAAAAAGTTGTCACAACTACGATGGGCCAGAACTTGCTTTGTGTCGCCGTAAGTGCGATGCCGAGCCCACAAATCCCAAGGCCGATTCCTGCAACTCGCGTTTCGGGCAAGAGAACCAGAATCCCCGCCATAAGTGCGGCTATGAGTCCCGGAGTTTCCCGAATTCCTTCGAGAATTCCCAGTTGCATGGGAGTTGTGCCAAGAGAATCATTCAGGAATGGCACGAATACGCCATCGTACATGGCGAATCCGAAGAAGAAGAGGAAGTTTACAGCTGCAAAGAGCACCCAATCGCGACGCAGCAGTTTGGCTGATTCGTCGCTGAGGATTGGCATATAGGGAGTTTAGCTTTTTGACCCTGCTGGGTGTGGCAAGACATTGCTGAAGCTTGCTGGGATTGGGTTTTTGAGCCGAAGCATACACAGCAACTTCCTAACTATTCCTAGCCATTCCTCACCTCACCTAATAACCCACAACTACTCCAACAACGAAATCTGTCCCGATTCCAACTCGAGCAACCTCTGTTTCCGCCAAATGCCGCCGCCGTAGCCACAGAGAGTTCCATCGCTGCGGATGACCCTGTGACAGGGGATTAGGATGGCGATTCGGTTGTCGCCATTTGCCTTTCCGACTGCTCTTTGAGCATCTGGCTTGCCAATGTTTGCCGCCATCTCGCCATAAGAACGAGTCTCACCGTATGGGATCGCAATCAATTCCTTCCATGCCGATTCTTGAAACTCTGATCCCGGTACCGAAATTGGAACAGAAAACTCTCTTCGCATACCCCGGAAGTACTCATGCAATTCCACTTCGAGCTGATGCAGTACTGGGTTTGTGCCGGGTGCAAAATGACAGTCCAAACGTTTTTGCAAAATTGTGACTTGTGCGGGAAGCATTCGCCTTTCAGCAAATTCAAGCAGAACGAGTGCTTCCGACGTTGCGCCAGCGATCATTGGGCCGAGTGGCGAATCAATCCATTTTAGAAGTACCGGGGTTTTCCCTTTGGCTTCGCTTGGCGGAAATCCGAACGCCTTCTGAAAAGCGTCTCGAAACCCACTTGTTGACTCAAATCCTGCGTCCATAGCTGTCTCAATCACTTGCACACCGTTCCTCAATTGCGAAAATGCCTCGCCCAATCTTCTCCCACGGGCAAAAGCCTGAAAAGTCATTCCAAAGTTTTGTTTGAAGTATCTCCGAACACGAGATGGTTCGATGTTGTTTGACCGAAGGTCTCTATCACGAATTTTATGATCTGCAGACGATTCAACGAGTTCGATTGCGTTTCTTACCCACCTTGGCGTTGCAGAACCAACTTCCAACGGGCGGCACAATTTGCACGGGCGATAACCAGCAAAAATGGCTTCGCGCGGGAGAGAAAAGAACTCGACATTCTTGGCTAACGGCGTTCGGGCTTTGCATCCTGGTCGGCAGAAGATTCTTGTGGTTTTGACGGCGACAACAAAAATCCCTTCGAAATGGGAATCTGAGTTAGCGACTGCTTGGTACATTTCGTCAAAACTCGGCAAGAGAATCATGATTTGAGAATACACCTATTGCAATTTTTGCGACGCCGAAAAGTTGACAAGTATGTTGATTTTTGGGAGTGCGCGGGCTTGACCGCGCTTTTGATCGGAACTTGGAAAGAGGTTAAGGGATAGAGGACAAAACTGAATCCGGTTCTTTCCCATTTCAACTGTCCTCTATCCGTATTTGGGAGAAAGGCGCGGTCAAGCCCGCGCACTCCCAAAATCGCCTTCCGGGTATCCTTTGAACTTAGCCCGAACCGCAGAGTTGCGCGGGCAACAATTTCAAGGACCTTATGCGAGTTAGAAACAAAGAAATGCGCGCGCGCCGACATAGAAAAGAAGAGCGCGTCAAACAGATTATCAAAGACATCAAGGCTGGAACGCATGTCAAGCCTGTAACAGTAAAAGCGGAACCCAAGGTAAAGATAGAGCAAGTCAAAAAGCCTGTTCCTGCAAAGCCAGAACCGAAGCCAAAATCGG
>JANNJE010000049.1:0-8884 GCA_031405735.1 Armatimonadota bacterium
GACCAAGGGGGTCTACTGACCGACGCGATCGCCAAGACGCCGCACGCCGTGCTGCTACTCGATGAGATCGAGAAGGCGCACCCCGACGCCACGCCGAACAATGTGGAGTCCAAAAAGAGTATGGACGGGAGACATCAATACGGCTACCAAAACCGCCGGGCCCAATAACAACCAGAATTCGTTCAAATCATCACCTTGCAAATGCCGCTGTAAGCCGCGAGACGATCGTGTCGAACAGTGAAATATAGTCTCGGGCTGCCGCATCATGTCCTACCGATCCAGGCAGCACGACAAGATTTGAACCTGCCCTCTCGGCTACAAATTGTCCGTTTTTGGTCGAATAATACGCTTCCTGCATGATAGCCTTGACCCGATTGGAATGTACAGTCCGAATTACCGAAGCCACGTGCCCTGGAGAAGGATCGAGACCCGGTTTCGGTTCCAATTCAGCAACAACTTTTAAATCAAAACGATTCACGAAATAGGTCCAGCTTCGGTGATAGGTTACAACTGGTTGTCCTCGGTACTTCAGCATTTTTCCAGCCCATCCTGTCAGTTCGTTTAGGGCACTTTTGCCTCGCAGTGTCGCACCCAAATCGCCTGCGTTGTCCCACGCCCATAGTTGATCGCCACCGAATTTTCCTACGAGAGCCGCACCAAACATTGCCGAATCAAGACGCTTTACAAAATTCTCTGCGTTGGCGTCGTAAAACGAGGCACTTCCCTTGTCAAGGCTCCCCATTTTGTCCGCCAGTTTGCGGGCGATGATTCGCCCATTGTATGGATCGAGCCAAATGTGTGGATTTCCGTATGGATGGATATCTCCTTGAGCTCTTGTTACCTGTCCGGTGGGTATGCCAAGCACTTTCGCCCAGCTTCCTGCGTACACATGGCCGGGCGCACCAACTCGAATTCTTGAATTTCCGCTACCTTCCAAGATCGGAGGCTCATAACCAATCTCAAGTTCGAGTCCTATGGCGACCCAAAGGTCTGCACCTCTAGCTTTGCTCATGTAACTTGGTTTGGCTTCAATTCTGTGCGGGTCGCGTGCCCCAGTGATCAGAGAACTTACTTGAACTCTATCTCCTCCTACCTCCTTGACGATGGAAGCAAGATCGGCAGTTGTCGTAATGACGGTCAGTTTCGCTTCCGCAACTCCAGATAACAGACAACTGACAACAAAGAATGTGAAGATTTTTTTCATGATTAATATTTGTGAGCTGGGTGAGCTCCGATAACCCATTGGAATTGAAGATTAAGAAGCGAGCGATTTCCTTCGAAATTGCTTGTCATTCGTTCGAATTCCAGCCGCCAATGGTGAAACTCCGTCGGCCGAAGGGTCATTCCAATCAAGTGGCTCCTATGCGAATCGCTTGTGCCAGGGATTTCACTGGAATCAAATCCGGCAGTTAGAAACAAACGAGGCATTACTTCGTAAGTGCCTCGAACAAAATAGCCGAATGCAGTTTCTTCGCCACTTCCTGGCTTAGTCCAATAGGCTTCCGCTTCAAAATTTGCGGATTTGCCAGCTTTTTCAGGGTGCCACTTCATTACGGCGTCCAATCCAACGACGGAGGCTTGCGTATCTCCTGATTTCATGAGTCTCTTTGAACTCAAATACGATGCCCCGAATTGACCGGAAAGGTTCTCGCTGAAGTCAACAAATGTTCGATACCTCCCCACAATCGTGGGTTTTGAAATTTCTGCGGCATTGAATATGGGTTGCTCGGCGTTGGTGTCAAGTGCTTCTATCGTAAACTCATTAAAGCGATCGCCTGGCATCAGATAAGTAAACGAAATGCCTGGTTGACGATATCCCTCATCTCCCAAAACGTCTCGGATCACCATTGGATAATTCAAATAGTTGAGCTGATCGCCGTGGTTTCGCTGCACCCTTCCGACGGCAGCGGCAAATTTTCCTACTTTCAGCGAGATTCCATGGCCGATGTTCGCATAGCGCCCGAATGCTTCTTCCACTTCGACAACTGTTTCGCCATCTTCCTTTGCAATAGCAATGTAGGCTTCAACCTTCAGATGTGGGTCGGCATCAGCGGCAAATCCAAACTCAATTTCTCGAAAATCGAACTTCTTTGGCTCGTCAGACGAATCGCTCAGTGTCCCCACAAAGTTGCCCACAATTGCCATTTGAGGGTTAAAATAGCTCGGGCTCTGCTTGGCTTCTTGTGCCGACAACGGCGAAATTGCCGACATTGCGGCGACAGTTGATTTAATCGCAGTAAAGATCATTTTTCCTCGCTTTGAACACCTTACCACGATTCAAACTCTAAATGCAAATATATTGCAACATATAGTTTTTTGCAGGAGGAAGCCGCTCAAACAACTCGTCCAACCCATGCAATCCAAGAGACCCGGTACAATTCCCGCATCGGTGGTCTATGCCAAAAAGAGTAGAAACGATTGTCCTTCACGATAGCTCCACGCCAGTACTCGGCGATTTGCAAAAAGGCGGCAATGTGGTCGTCACATCTCTCGAAACGCTGCTCGACCAGGCCCGCGCGCACGCACTTTGGCCGTTGACCTTTGGGCTCGCCTGTTGCGCTATCGAGATGATGAGCACAGTCGCTTCCCGATTCGACCTAGCCCGATTTGGCTCCGAAGCGTTTCGCGCAACTCCCCGCCAAGCCGACGTAATGATCATCGCCGGCAGATTGAGCAAGAAAATGGCTCCTGTACTTCGCCAGATTTATGACCAGATGCCCGAGCCCAAATGGGTGATCAGTATGGGCGCATGCGCGAGTACGGGCGGCGTTTATAACAACTACGCTATCGTGCAAGGCGCCGACCAAGTCGTTCCGGTTGACGTTTACGTTCCTGGCTGCCCGCCATCTCCGGATGCTTTGATTTTCGCGATTATGAAATTGCAAGAAAAAATCAAGCGCAAAGAAGCGCGAAATTTCAAAGATTTACGGCTTTTTGAACCTACTCCAAGAACTCTTGAAGAGGTTCAATCGTGAGCCTCGGAATCTGGAAAGGCGTCGCAAAGCCAATCATTTCGGGAATGACGATCACTCTCAAACGCCTCAAACACAGAAAAGTCACCGTCCAATACCCCGACGAGCGAAGGGAGCATTACCCTCGAACTCGCTGGCGGCACTTTCTGACCATGTACGACGACGGCCTAGAAAAGTGCATCGGCTGTTCGCTATGCGCAGGTGCTTGCCCTGCAAAGTGCATCAATGTCGTGGCGGAAGAAAACACCGAGGAAGCGCGATTTTCACCTGGCGAACGTTATGCAGTTCGGTACGAAATCAACATGCTCCGCTGCATTTTCTGCGGCTATTGCCAAGAGGCTTGTCCGACTACGGCAATTGTTTTGAGGCAAGACTTCGAACTTGCAAGCTACACCCGTGAAGAGAATATCTACACCAAAGAAATGCTCATGGAAAAATATCCCCGGCGAAGCTGACGAGTGTTACAAACGGGCTGCTGCCAAATAGCTTCTGGCTCAATTGGGAAATTTTGAAACAATTCTCCCAGGTTGAAGGTGGCATGTCCGATCCAAATATCTCTGATAGTTCGAAAAAAATGGATTCGAAAGATGATCGGCGAAAGATCCGTTTAATCTGGATCATAGGGATCCTTGTCGCGCTGTTGGTCGGATCTCTTTTTCTGCCTGTCATCAAGGTAACAACTACCATGACATCGGCCGAAACAGGAGAATGAGGGCGAGCTGATTCCTCCTACCTATTGCGTGGAACGAGCAATTAGAGAGGGACTTTTACCCCAACCCAAACTCTTCCAAATGCTCAGGAATCACGACATCCCATCCCAATTCCGCGACAATCTTGTCCCTCAAAACCTCTTGCGCAGTAGTCTCCCCATGAACCACAAAAGTCTTCTTTGGTGGAGTTTTGAACCCTCTCAGCCATGTCATCATCTCGCCCTGATCGCAGTGCGCCGAAAGCGAGTTCAATTTGTCAACTTCAGCATTGACCTTAACAGGTTGCCCGAAAATCTCGATTTCTTCCGCACCTTCGATCATCCTGCGTCCAAGTGTCCCTTCAGCTTGGTAGCCCGTAAACAGCACAAAAGTTGAAGGATCGGGCAATCGGGTACGCAAGTGGTGAACCACGCGCCCGCCGTTCGCCATCCCGCTTCCGGCAATGATCACAAGAGGACCACTGCGAGAATTCAAAGCCTTAGATTGCTCGCGATCTCGAATGTATTCCAAGCGATCTGGCTCCATCGGGTTGTCATTTTCTGAAAGTGCAATTTTCATGTCATTATCATGTTCATCGGCGGCATCGAAATAAAGCCGACTTGCACTGGTCGCCATTGGGCTGTCTACAAATACCGGAATTCGACCTAATCTGCCCTCATCTTGAAGAGCTTTGATGAAGAAGAGCAATTCTTGCGTCCTGCCAATACTAAAGCTAGGAACGATGACGCACCTGCCATTCTGGATCGCGTCGTTGAGTATCACTTCAAGGCGGTCCTTAGGGTCTTCAGTCGAGTGAATTCTGTCGCCATACGTGCTCTCGATCACCAAATACTCTGCGAACTCAACCATGGTTGGGTCTTTGATGATTGGTGTATTGAACCTGCCGAGATCGCCCGACATCATGATCCGTTCGCCGTTTGGAAAATAGATTTCAGCGAACGCGCTTCCGAGAATATGCCCCGCTGGCATATATCTCCAAGAAGCTCCTCCAGGCAGATCGTTGAAGTCCCAATAGTGGATCGGCTTCATGTTTTTCAAAGCAGCAAAGGCTTGCTTTTCATTGTAAAGTGGACCAATCTGGCCAGGATGGAGATAGCCCTTTCGAGCTTTGTATTCAAAGTCCTCCTCTTGAATTCGGCCCGAATCTGGAAGGCTCACCCGGCAAAGCCCAATTGTTGCTGGCGTTGCGTAAATCGGCCCTGTGTAGCCATCAGCAACCAGTTTTGGCAAGTAGCCAATGTGATCCATGTGAGCATGAGTGAGCACTATGGCGTCAATTTCATTCGGCCGAACAGGAAGCGGCTGCCAATTGCGTTCTTGAAGTTCTCGAGGCCCTTGAAACATGCCGCAATCAACAAGAATCTTCTTTCCGTCAATCGTCAAAAGATGCTTTGAACCTGTAACGGTTCGCGCCGCGCCGCAAAATTGAATTGTAGTCGCCATAGCCTGGCGTCATTATGGCGGTTTTAGAAGAACGGCGGAACGACGACGTTGTCTTTGTTTTGCGCGTCCGAGAGAAGCACTTCGTACGAATCCGGCTTCCACTTCTTGCCATCGTGAACAAGATTCACACGAACCACCGGCCTCTCGGTTCCGCCCCAATCAAGCACTACATGGCCAACCGCCATGACTTTCGCTTTTGTTTTTGAGATCCAAAAAACCTTGTGATAGAGAAGCACGCCACCAGCTTCAGAGTCATCGTAGGCTGCCTCGGTTGCATCTTTGACTTTGTCGCCGTATTTCATGGTGACGCCTTCGATTGCAATGTAAGGCAGGGCAAGAGTTGCTACAAACAAGAAGCCGAATATCCGCCATGATTTCATTTCGTCTCTCGATTGAATCGAGCGCGTCACGACATATAGAAATGTGACAATGCCGGAAACGAGCATTGCTCCGCCGATATAAATAATGACTCCAAACATAGTTTGATCCTATTTAGGTTATCGGAGCATTTTTCTCCCACAAATAGATCCAATGCAATGTAAGATTGAGGAATGACTTGTCAGATATGGATCGCAAAGGCAGCATTGGCAGCATTAGCCGCTACAGTTGCTGTCGCAGCATCCCATCGCGAACCGACCTACGACATCGTCATTCGCAACGGAAAAATTATTGACGGAACAGGAAACCCGGCTTATTCAGGGTCAATTGGAATCAAAGATGGAAAGATCGCATTCATAGGCACTATTGACGAAGTAGCTGAAAAAGAAGTTGACGCCAATGGACAAGTTGTTTGCCCTGGGTTCATTGATGTCCACACTCATGCCGAAAACGTTCTCGAATTCCCAAATGCAGAGAATTTCACTCGGATGGGTGTTACGACGATCGTAGTCGGAAACTGCGGAGGTTCAGAGGAAAACTTACCCAAATTTTACAAAGACATTGAGAAGAAAACGGTTTCTGTGAATGTCGCCAGCTTATTTGGCCATAACACGATTCGAAGAAAGGTCATGGGAGGCAATTTCAGTCGCCCGCCGACGAACGGCGAAATGTCCGACATGAAAAACCTGGTGGATCAAGCTATGAGAGATGGTGCCTTAGGGTTATCCACAGGCTTGATCTACCTTCCAGGAACATACTCAAAGACGGACGAAATAGTCGAGCTCGCAAAAGTCTCCGCGGCTTATGGAGGCCTGTATGCAAGCCATATGCGGAACGAGAGCATTCGAGTTTTTGAGGCGATTGATGAATTCCTGACTGTAGCGAAAGAGGCAAAGATTCGAGCTGAACTGAGTCATATCAAGGTTGGCGGCGAATCAATGTGGGGCAAATCGCCTGAGATTCTTGCGAAGCTGGAGAAGGCTCGTGAAGAAGGCATCGAGATCACGCAAGATCAATATGCCTACACGGCTTCGAGCACTTCGTTATCAGTTTTGATTCCAGATGCATACCTGGAAGGAGGTAACGATGCTTACAAAGAGCGTATGCGGGACGCAGGTACGAGGATGCGTGCTGCCGAAGAAATGAAAGCTATTCTCTTGAAACGAAACACAAAGGACTACACCTACGCTGTAATCGCAAACTGCAACTCATACAAGTCGCTTAATGGCAAGAATCTGGTCGAGGCGACTAAGATTTTAACAGGCAAAGACGGCCTCGACGATCAGATCGAAACAATCTTCAATCTTCAATCCGATGGCGGAGCATCTTGCATTTTCCACGGAATGTCTGAAGGTGATGTAGCTAACTTTATGAGCCATCCCTATACAATGATTGCAAGCGACTCCTCATGTCGAGATAAGAACGAAAGCATCCCTCATCCCAGAGGCTATGGAAACAATGCTCGCGTTTTGGGACGGTATGTTCGTGATCTAAAGGTCTTGAAAATTGAAGACGCCATTCGCAAAATGACATCTCTTCCTGCCCAAACCTTTCGACTCAAAAATCGGGGAACTCTAGTTGAAGGCAGACAAGCCGACATCGTAATTTTTGATCCAAAGTCAGTCGGCGACCCCGCAACCTACACTGATCCGCACCATTTTGCTGTGGGTTTTTCAAATGTTATTGTCAATGGGAAATTGGTCATTGAAAGTGGGAAGTTGACCGGAGCAAGGCCGGGGCAGGTAGTTCGTGGCCCTGGATTTAAGAAGAAAACTGATTAGTCGAATTCGTCCAATCTTCGCTTTTCAAGCGTCTAGTAAACTAGGAACAACCATGCAAAACAAATTCTTATGGCTAATCGGAGCCTCAGCCGCCCTCGCAGGATGCGGGGGAAGCAATGAAAACAGCAACTACCTGCCCATGACTCGAAAGAACGTGACTCCCGAAGCAGTTGACCGTGCCACAAAGAGCCTGACACTTGGCAAAGGCGCCAAGGTGATTCAAGGGGCAACAGACTTTGGGTTCCGCATGTTTCGCCAAGTCGCTGGTGAAAAGCCGACTTCCAATAGCTTCATTTCCCCGCTCAGCATTTCCATGGCGTTAGGCATGACCTACAACGGGGCCGGCGGAGGCACTAAGGAAGCATTTGATAAGGTACTTGGACTCGAAAACCTTTTGATCACTGAAATCAACCCTGCCCTTCGCGACCTTCAAACCACTTTAGTAGGTGCGGACAAAAAGGTTACGATCAACATTGCAAATTCGATCTGGACGGATCGGAAATTTGAACCGAAGCGAGAATTTCTTTCTGCAAACACAGACTATTTTGCAGCTAAAGTACAGTCAATCGAACTTCAGAGCCCAGATGCTGTAAAGGCAATCAATGACTGGGTGAAGCAAGAAACCGAAGAGAAGATTCCGAAGCTTTTTGATGAGCTCAGCAAGGACACCGTTTGCGTTCTAGTCAATGCAATTTACTTCAACGGGCTGTGGACAACTCCTTTCAAAAAGGCGGATACCAAGGAGCTGCCGTTCACAGGATTCGATGGCAAAGAAGCCAAGACCATGATGATGAATCGGTCTGCCCATGATTTCGACTATCAAAAGGCGGAGAAGTTCACAGCTGTTCGACTTCCATACGGCGACGCGAGACTTTCTATGGTCGTCTTGTTGCCGAATCAGAATGTCGGTATTGGACCCATCATCAAAGACCTAAACGCTAAGAATTGGACAAGTTGGATGGCAAAGTTCAAACCGATGGAAGGCTCCGTTACGATTCCAAAATGGAAGGTTGAAGGCACTTTTGAACTAAAGCAGCCACTCAGCGATTTGGGACTAGGCGTCGCTTTTGAGGAAGGTAAAGCAGACTTTACAAAGATGGCAAATGTGAAAGTGGGCGAGCTGTTTATTTCAAGGGTCATCCACAAGACAATGGTTGACGTTTCTGAAGAAGGTACCGAAGCCGCTGCAGCGACCGGAGTTGAAATGGGAATAACATCTGCTCCCGCGCCTTCTGAAAGGTTCGAATTTGTCGCCAACCGGCCGTTTCTTTTTGCAATTGTTGATAAACAAACGAATTTGACGCTGTTCTTTGGTGTTTTTGGAAAGCCCTAACTTGGGAATGCGCGGGCTTGACCGCGCTCTAGATAGTAATTTGCGCTAATCACAAGGATTAAAGCGCAGCGCATGGTGGCCTCGGGTCGCAACCACGTGCGCGGCGGTGCTGTTGGTCGCGGCACTGGCGTGGCTGGCGCGAGAGGTGCCAGAGTCATCCGAGCAAGGGGCCACGCCAGCGGCTGCGGTCGTGGCTGTTACGTCCTCAGGGTCATCGGACGGATGAAGCCCGGGGTCACCGTCGAGCAGGCCCGTGCGGATCTCGCC
>JANNJE010000050.1:0-5315 GCA_031405735.1 Armatimonadota bacterium
TTGGTCGTTTTTGCTTCCATGTACTTTTCCTTCCGATTCAATTCCTCGACAACGATATCCAACTCGTTGAAGCGCGAGGACCAGAGCTGGCGATACTTTTCGATCCATACTGCTTCTTCTTCCATTCCCCGCATCCAGAGCTTGCAGGTCCGCACGCGCCCAACCTTTTCTGTGCTGACGAGCCCCGCTTGCTCTAAGACGCCGATATGTTTCTTCATGCCCGTAAGGGTCATGTGGAACCTCTCGGCAAGGGCGGTGATCGAAGCGTCCGCACGCCCGAGTTGCTCCAGAATGCCGCGGCGAGTGGCGTCCGAGAGCGCGCCGAACGAGGCATCGTAGTGGGTTTGACTATACTGAACCATACGGTTCAGTATAGCACATGGGTGATCATTTCCACCAACTTGAAAGCAGTCAGAAGCGCGATTCTTCGCGCACGGGCCTGATCGACTTTGGGATCTGCGCAGGGTCGACTTCTTCCCATTCGATGTCGAAACTCCCGACAAAGCCGAAGAGGGAGCCCCATAACTTGTTCTTTACTTCGACCTCAATTCGGTATCTCTCTATCGCTTCGTCGAACCAGACGAAGACATACGCCCGTCCAGAGAAGAACATCGGGAACTTGAATGCAATGCGGCTGACGTAGAACCGCTGTTCGCCAGATTCGATCCGAAGACCGCCATTCTCGGCGACGCTCAAGTGGAGATCGACTGCCAAGTGCTGGTGCGTGCCCATGTAGTCGATGACCTGGTTACGAACAGGATCCCTCACCATATATGCGTCGAATCGGCGCCCCTGTCCCAGTTTGAATGTGCGGAGCTCTGTGACGGTCTCCCGTCCGAAGGAGTCCAAATATGCCCAATTCTCAATTGTGAAGGGGACGTTTTCGCCCTGTTCCGGGAACATGATGTTCCGCCAGGTGCCGACCATTAGGAAGGGGATTGTGTAGAACTTTCCGTGCCACACGCGATCCATGACGCCGCGCCCGATAGCTCGTTTGCGCGAACTGCTATCGAACCCAAACCGCTCTTGGATCTTGGGGTGGAGCCTTTTGAAGTCCTCACCCATGACTGACGAGTAGATCGAGTTGCTCAATTGCATGTTCCCGTCGGCAAAAGCGTGGAACGGCCCTCCCAAGATCCGAACTCGGCGAGCGGTCGGAACCGGAGGGTGGTGAATTCGAGGTGAAAGTCGCGACGGTCGCGTTCCTTCATGGCATTGATGTGGCGCTTTGGTTGAGCGACCGCGCTGTGACCTTTCACCATGTCGATCATCGCTTGCTGTGTCTTCCAGATCGAGAACGTCGCGACAGTCCGTGGGTGGCGGATTGCGGCAAGGGCGAACGTCGTCTCAGGGTTGTCTCGGACTAGCGCCTCGACAGGCCTGCCCCAATGGACGAAGCGGGGGACTTCAGGGAGCTTCATTCGCGCGAGGGTAAAGGCGGCGACGGGGGCATCGGGGTCGGACTCACCTACGGCCTCGGGGAGTGAGGCGAACTCGCGAACCGTTCCCCATCTGCGAAGGAAAGTCATTCGCAGGTGCCATCCGGCGGTTATGGATCGGCCAAGTCTGGAAGTGCCCAGAAACTCGTCGATCGCGTCCTCGCTCTCCCAGGCGGCGAACATAACTAGCTTGCAGAGTTGCATCCTTTGGGGCGACAGGATGGGAGTTCCGAGCTTCATGGGTGTGAGGCATTCGGCGTGGACAAGGCCAGGAACCGTGGAGCGGTTCGGGGGACGGTATAGTGAGGAGAGCGTCAGGGGCACGGGCGTATTCGCTAAGCCGATTGTGAACACTATCATGTATGCCCTTAGAATACATGGAATGGGGTGCAGGCTAGGTGGTGCGAGGGGATTTGACCTTGGATTCCTGACGCAGTGCTACAAACCGCGTCCAGGCACCTCTGCCGCCTTCTCGACGGCACGATCGCCACAACGTAAATGTCGTAAAACTGGCCGACCACGGGTCCACTCGTGCTGAAAGTGACTCACCCATTCGTCGAGAACCGTTCACTCGGACGATCCTCGAGTTCGAGTTGTGTGCGATGTGCATATGGCTCATTCCTTCGTCTATCACAATATTGTCAGGACTGTTGAACTGACCAAATCAGGAACGTCATCGGCACAGGTTTGCTGTGCCATGCTTAAACAGTGTTTGCGACCTAACTCCCAAAACGCGTGCCCGATGAAGCCACCGCCGAGTCGATTCGCGAGACACAACTCGGTGACGCCGTAGAGCACGGCGTAGTTCAATCCTCGTGAGTTAATCCTCTGGTGGAACGGGTACGAACGATCAACTCCACTCCGACTCCGAGATGCGAGTTCGTCTCTCAATCATGATGGGCAATGAGCGAAGCGAATCGGGATTCAAATCCAGTACGGCACACGAGAATCCACCCTTAGAATTCGGATTCAAGAACTAGACTTCCGTTTCACCGTTTTCAGGCAGCTTCAAAATTGCATCTTATGACCTGCCTCATAACCTTCGATCGAATCCATGCGATACAATCTAGATAGATGACAGACCTTTCCCAGTCCTCTTGGGAACCACTGATTGACAGGTTCGGGCGAAAGCACGATTACCTTCGCATTTCGCTAACTGACAGATGCAACTTCAGGTGTGTGTACTGCATGCCGGAAGACGGTGTGAAATGGCAAGAAAGATCTCAAATCTTGTCGCTAGAGGAGATTGAACGACTTGCCCGTGTTTTCGCCCGGCTCGGCACTAACAAGATTCGATTGACTGGAGGCGAGCCGACCGTTCGAAAGGGATACGTAGACCTAGTTGGAACTCTGAAAAGCATTCCTGGCATTGAAAGAATCCTGATGACAACCAATGGAAGCTCACTTGCGCTTCATGCTGAAAAGCTAAAACAAAATGGGCTGACAGGCATCAATATCAGCCTCGACACGCTTCAAAAGGACCGGTTCGAGCAGATCACGAGGCGAGATGAATTTGAACGTGTAATGGAAGGAATCCAGGCTGCGATTAATGCAGGATTCGATTCAATCAAGTTAAATGTAGTTGCTTTGAGCGGTGTGAACGACGACGAGATTCTGGACTTTGTGGATTATGTCAAGAATAAGCCGATCCAAGTTCGTTTTATCGAATTCATGCCATTTTTGGGTAATGAATGGAAGGCAGATCGGGTCATTAGCTACCTTGAAATGCGAAACATCATTGAAACTAAATACAAATTGATTCCATTGGAGGGGCAACCAACAGACGTCGCGAAAGATTTCAGAATAGATGGCTTTCAAGGCAAAGTCGGGTTTGTTACCAGCGTCACAGATTCCTTTTGCGATGGTTGCAACAGAATTCGCCTAACTTCCGACGGCCAATTGAAAACTTGTCTATTCCTCCCTCCAAAATCAAGCCTTCGCGACATGATGCGAGACGGTTCTTCTGATGATGAATTGGCGCGAACGATTCGCACCGATCTGTTTACCAAATGGGCCGGGCATCCCCCAATGAATACGTGGCGGCAGCTGGATACACTTGCCATGGTGGAGATCGGCGGTTGAGAAATGTCTCTCATAAGGTCACAACTCGGCGATCTGCCATTGCCCGCGCCGAGCTTAAGGCCTCTCCTGCGACGCTAACTGCGATTCGGGATGGCATAGTGCCGAAAGGCGACCCTCTTCCTATTTCAAAAGTTGCCGCAATAATGGCGGCAAAGAATACAGCAGACTGGATTCCATACTGCCATCCGATACCGATTGAGTACGTAGACGTTCAATTCGAGCTTCAATCAAACCGCATTATTGTCACCGTCGAGGTCGTGAGCGTTGCCAAAACTGGAGTCGAAATGGAAGCACTCACAGCTGCATCTGCTGCCGTTTTGAACCTGTACGACATGCTGAAAATGATTGACGACGACATGGAAATTATTGGGATTCGGCTCGTCGAAAAACGTGGAGGGAAAAGCGATTTTGTCTCAGAATCCGGGTGGACTGCTGGGATTATTGTGGTATCTGATCGAGTTTCGGCAGGGAATTTTGAAGACAAGTCTGGGGAAATTCTGAAAAATGGCCTTGTTAGCTTTGGGGCAACAACACTTTCGAAGATCGTAGTGCCAGACGATAATGACCAGATTCAGAGAGCCGTTCAGGACTTCGTCAGTACAGCTACGAACATTGTGCTGGTTTCTGGCGGAACTGGAATCAGCCCGCGTGACCGAACGCCAGAAGCAATCCGCCCCCTATTTGACCTTGAACTTCCAGGAATTTCCGAAACTCTGAGAAAGTACGGCCAAGACCGAATTCCGACGGCGCACTTCAGTCGGTCCGTCGCGGGAATCATTGGCTCCACGATCGTTGTCGCGCTTCCCGGCTCGCCGACGGCTTGCGAAGACGCTTTGGTCGCCCTTTTTCCAGGACTGCTGCATGCGCAAGCCATGCTTAGAGGGGACCGGCATTCGTGATTTCTTTCGACGAAGCCCTTGAGATTGTGCTTAAGCATAGCTTTCGGCCCAAGACTGAAACTGTGCCAATCAGTGAGTGTTGCGGCAGAGTTCTTGCTGAAGACTTAGTTGCTCGATTTCCTTCCCCTTCATTCGACAACAGCGCCGTGGATGGCTTCGCCTTAGGTTCTATCCAACAAAGCAAATGGCAACTTGTGGGGTGCGTTCCTGCAGGTGATATTGATGAGCATTGCATCGCAAGTGATGAAGCCATGCAGATTTTCACCGGCGCAAGAATTCCAAAAGACACCGAGGCGATTCTGATGCAAGAAGATGCCGTTTTCTCAGAGGACACATTGAGAACAAGTGTCGGTCTTGAACCAGGTAGGGGCATTCGTAAGTTAGGCGAAGACTATCAAGCCGGAACCAAGATTCTCTCAAATGGCGACTCGATTCGCTCCGTCACGGTCGGCGAAATAGCTGCATTGGGGCTCAACAGGGTGACCGTAAGATCATTGCCCAAAGTTGGAATTGTTGTGACAGGCGATGAGTTGGTTCAGCCTGGCTTCGAGCTGCAACCCGGCCAAATTTACGAGTCCAATTCGTATGCAATTGCTTCAATTCTTGAGTCCTTTGGGATTGATGCTGAGATCGTCCGGTGCAAAGACTCGGAAAACGAGACATTGGATGCGATTCAGAAGCTATCGTCAACCTGCAACCTCCTGCTAAGCATTGGCGGCGTATCGGTTGGGGAACGGGACTATGTGAAGGCTGCCGCCAACAAAGCTGGCTTTGATATCCTGTTTTCAAAAGTCTCCATGAAGCCCGGAAGGCCAGTTTCGTTTGGACTTTTGCCATCAGGGCATGTCTGGATCGGGCTCCCCGGAAACCCAATGTCAGCAATCACGACCTTCTT
>JANNJE010000051.1:0-7656 GCA_031405735.1 Armatimonadota bacterium
ATTGGGATCAGGCACGAGCATAGTGCCCGTAGTTCCATACAATTCGATGGGCGGAAGGGTTGTCGCTTGAACGTCAAAGCTGGCTGTGAATTGAACAACCGCCCCATTTGCAAAGTTCAGAATGGAAACAATGTGGGTTGGCGTCTCGACGACGATCTCCTTGCCGTTTTGAGACTGGCTGGTTATCGTTCTTTTGTTCCAGGTGGTCTTTGTTGCCGCAGAAATCGTCTGAATCGGCCCCAAGAGTGTGATTAGGGCAGACAAATAGTACGGCCCCATATCGAACATCGGCCCGCCGCCAACTTCGTAATAGAATTCGGGTGCCGGATGCCAACTTTCATGGCCTGGGCAGAGCATGAAAGCGTTGCCTCCAACTGGATCGCCGATATCCCCCCTGTCAAGCATAGTTCGGCACGTTTGCGTACCTCCACCAAGAACCGTGTCAGGCGCGCAACCGATCGTCAATCCTGAAGATTCTGCGAGTTCAACAAGTCGTTTGCCATCTTCAAAACGAATCGCCAGGGGCTTTTCGACATACACATGCTTGCCTGCCTGCAACGCAGCAAAAGCGACATCAAAGTGCGCTTTCGGCACCGTCAAATTGAGAATCAGTCCGATCTCGGGATCTGCAAATAGCCCTTCAGGCGAGACTGCTTTTGGGATATGAAACTCTTCCGCAGCGAACTTAGCTTTTTCCATGTCGAGGTCTGAGCAAGCAATTACCTCAGTGCCATCGAATCTTGACAAATTTTCATAGTAAATGCCGCTGATGTTCCCGCAACCTATAACGCCGATTTTCATTGATTTAGAGTTTGAACGATCTGACAGAAGGATGCATGTACGGGTACACCAATGATGCAGAAGGCAAACTATGACCAATCTCACGATCGCTCAATCCGCCTCGCTCCAGCCCATTTCGCGAATCGCCGAAAATGCGGGCCTATCAGAAGAGGAATACGAATCCCAGGGACGCTATAAAGCGAAGCTCACATGGGAAGGGGTTGACAGGCTCCGAAAGAACCCAAAGCAGGGCAAATTAATTCTCGCTACCGCGATTTCGCCGACCCCCTCAGGTGAAGGAAAGACTACGGTCACCGTCGGCCTTGCCCAAGCACTGAATAAAATTGGCAAATCTGCGGTTCCAGCCATACGCGAACCAGCCCTGGGTCCCGTGTTTGGAATCAAGGGTGGCGCTTGCGGCGGCGGGTATAGCCAGGTCCTTCCCATGGAGGACATCAATTTGTTCTTCACGGGCGATTTTCCTGCCATTCAGTCGGCACACAATTTACTTTCTGCAATGCTCGATTCGCACATACATTTCGGCAACGATCTGGGAATTGATGTTCGGCGAACCACTTGGCCCCGAACGATGGATATGAACGACAGGGCGCTTCGCCAAATCGTTGTCGGATTGGGTGGACTTTCCAATGGCTACTCGCGAGAGGATGGATTTGTAATCACCGCCGCAAGCGAGATCATGGCGATCATGGCGCTAGCCGAATCCCGACACGATTTGAGGTTAAAGCTTGGAGATATTCTGGTGGGCACGACTTCAAAGGGAGTACCGATCAGGTGTCGTGACCTCGGTGTTGACGGGGCGATGGCAGTTCTGCTTAAAGATGCATTGCGCCCGAACTTGGTTCAAACAATCGAAGGCGGCCCAGCGTTCGTTCATTGTGGTCCGTTTGCGAACATAGCTCATGGGTGCTCCTCTTTAGTCGCAACACAATGCGCGCTGGGCATGTCTGATTACGTGATAACTGAAGCAGGGTTTGCAAGCGATTTAGGGGCTGAGAAGTTCCTGAACATCGTCGCACCACGTCTGGGCCGGGGACCGGACGCTATCGTTCTGGTTGCCACGGTTCGTGCTTTAAGGCATCACGGTGGCGGAGAATTGTGCCTCGGAATGGACAATCTTGAACGGCATCTGGCACATCTGCAGAATTACGGCCCACCTGTAATTGTCGCAATCAATCGCTTCACTGACGACACGACAGAGGAGCACAATTACATAAAGCTATGCGTATCCGAATTGGGAGCAAAGGCCGTCATCGCCGACCCCTGGAACGGAGGCGGAGTCGGTTGCGTAGGGCTCGCCGAGGCTGTCGTTGCTGCAACGGAAAAGCCTGCAAGTTTCGCGCCGATTACGAATTCAAGCCACTCATTTGAGGAAAGATTGCAAATCGCAGTTGAGAAAGTGTATGGCGGAGTTGGGTTCGAACTGGACGAAAAGGCAGAGCGAAAACTCACTTGGGCAAGAAAGCATGGTCTGGACCACTTACCAATATGTATTGCAAAAACGCAATACAGCCTAAGCGACAGCCCGGAGATGATCAACGCGCCATCTGGGTTCAAAATTCATGTCCGTGACATTCGGCCTTCGCTTGGCGCTGGCTTTTTGGTTGCCATCTGCGGCGAGATGATGCTCATGCCGGGACTCGCAAAAGAGCCCGCCGCACTTAAAATTGATATTGACGACGAAGGCTGCATTACCGGGCTGTTTTAGCAGCTCGAAAGCGAGACCAAAAGTATCCAGCAAGCGAAACCAGAAAGAGCCCTCCGGCAATAAGTTGCGTTTGCTTTGCAACGAAACGTATTGTTTGAAGTTGCAGAGGATAAATCTTATTGTCTCGGAGGTATTTTTCGTCAACTTCTTCGGCTCCATCGGCAGTCTTTTTGCCAGTAAACGCCTTTGGATCATCAATTATGTATCGCTGCGGACTGCCGATCGGAGTCCCAGATTCTCCGAACAGATCGGCCCCGGAGTTCTTTTCTACCCTCTGAATCAGTTTTGCTCTTCCAGCATAGGTATTGAGTGTGAAGAGAGTTCCAGCGTAGACGAAAATTGAAACTGCCAGCACGATAATCGAGAGTATTTTGATGAATTTCATGGCGTTTTTGGCTCATGCAAGGATTAATTGGGAGTGCGCGGGCTTGAGCGCGCTGTTATAAGGAAATTGGTAAAAGGCTAAAGGAGAAAGGACAAAGCCGAATCCGACTTTTTCCCTTTTCCTTTGTCCTCTATCCGCAATTGTGAAAATGGCGCGGTCAAGCCCGCGCACTCCCAAAACCTACCCGCTCTGGCCGTAGAGCGTGATCGAAATTGTTACCGTTTCGGAAACTTTGGCTCGAGCCATCTGAGGAACCATGATTCCGAAGTCGGCGAGTTTTACCGTAAACGAGGTTTTCGTTTGAAGCAAGTCGCCTTTGAATCCAGATGCCTTTGTCGTCTCATCGGCAACTCGATATTTAACTGTTGCCGTTGTAGTGATCTTCTTGGTAACGCCATGCAGTGTGAGATTTCCAGTTACTCGGTACTTGTCTCCGCCTGTTGATCGAACCGAAGTCGTGACAAATGTAATGTTGGGGTGCTTGGCGGCGTCGAGCCACATTGGATTTCGCAAATGCTCGTCACGAAGGTCAATTCCAGTATTCAATGAGGCAACATCTACGACTATTGAACCTGAACCAGTCCGCTTTGCAGGATCAAAAACGATTGATCCTGTGACTTTGTCGGTTCGTCCGGTAAATGTTTCGAGATCAGTTACCGATTCGACTTGTGCGAACTGTTGGGCCCGGCTACCGGCACCTACTTTGAAGGTGATAGGTCCTGCCAAGGCGGTCGAAGTTGCGATTGTGGCCAGTAGGCTAAAGGAAATCAGTCTTTTCATTTTTTTGTTCTCTTCTTTTGCCCGCAACAAATTGGGGCGTTAAGAAGAAAAGCTGACTGCTCAAAGAATGGTTCCCGCAACGGTAATTTAGGAAGTCTTAGACTTCAGCCTTTTTCTACAATTTTCCGTACTGACTATAGAAACTTCTCGTAATTCTTTTTAAACAGTTCGTTCAATAGAGCTGCCTTTTCGTCATAGGCACCCTTGTTTGCCCAGGTGTTTCGAGGGCTAAGGATCTCGGTTGGAACGCCTTCGCATGAGGTCGGAACTTCGATTCCAAAGACGGGATCGGTTGCAAACTCAGAGCGGTCAAGAACGCCGTCCAATGCCGCAGTTAGCAATGCGCGCGTGTGCTTCAATGACATTCGAGTACCCGTGCCGTAGGCACCGCCCGTCCAGCCTGTGTTTACCAGCCAGACTTTTGCTCCATGCTTGGTCATCTTTTCGGCGAGCAATTCGGCATAAACCTTCGGCCGCAGTGGCAAAAATGGTGCGCCGAAACAGGTGCTGAAAGTCGTTTGGGGTTCTGTGATGCCCGCTTCGGTTCCGGCAACTTTTGCAGTATAACCATTTAAGAAGTGGAACATCGCCTGCTCAGGAGTCAATCGGCTGATCGGAGGCAAAACGCCAAAAGCGTCGCAAGTGAGGAAGAAGATGTTCTTCGGATGGCCGCCAATGCTTGGAATTACGGCGTTTTCGATATGCTCAACCGGATAAGCGCAACGAGTGTTTTCGGTCAACGAGCAATTATCGTAATCGGGCACTCGATTTTCGTCCATCACCACGTTTTCAAGGACAGATCCGAACTTGATCGCGTCCCAAATCTGAGGCTCGCCTTCTTTCGTTAGCTTGATGCACTTTGCGTAGCACCCGCCCTCATAGTTGAAAACCCCCTTGTCGTCCCAACCGTGCTCATCGTCGCCGATTAGGCCGCGGTTCGGGTCTGCGGAAAGCGTTGTCTTGCCCGTGCCCGATAGACCGAAAAAAAGCGCAGTATCGCCAGCTTTGCCGATGTTCGCCGAGCAGTGCATGCTCATTACACCTTTCAACGGATTGAGATAATTCAAAATTGTGAAAACCGACTTCTTCATCTCGCCGGCATAATGCGTGCCCATGATGAGAACGGTTTTCTTGGCGAAATTCAGCGCGATAACGGCTTCACTGCGAGTCCCATCAATTGTTGGATCAGATTGCAGGTTGCAAAGGTCAATGATCGTCCAATCTGGTGAAAATGACTTCAATTCATGTGCTGAAGGACGAATCAAAAGCTGCTTGATAAAGAGCGCATGATAGGGCCGCTCGACCAGAAATCGGGCTGAAATTCGATGGCTTGGGTCTGCGCCGCCATAGGTGTCAATTTGGTACAGTTTTTTGCCTTGAATGTAGGTTGCGGCCTTTGCCATCAAGTTGTCGAAAGTCTCAGGTGAGATTTCGGTGTTGTTTTCCCACCAGATGTTTGCTTCGCTGCCTGGCTCGCGGACAGTCACTTTGTCCTTTGGAGTTCGGCCTGTGTACTTTCCAGTCAATGCAACCAGGGCACCATCTGCAGAAAGGCGATCCCCATCCATTACCGAGTGCTCCACAAGTTCAGCGATAGGCAAGTTGGAAAAAATCGATTCTGCGGAAGAAAGATTGAGCGGTGAGTTCGTAATTGGCATCGTAGACGACATTGTCATTCGTTCCTTTTGCGCTTCTGGCTACGAGTAAGGCTCGCGGAAATGGGGAAGCGCTCCAATTATTTTACCTCGCATCAATTAGGGTTCCGATACCTGTTTTCGACTCATCGCTTTCAAAGCTGATGTGCGCCTTGCAAACATTCCGTACTACAATAGAAATATGGAACTGGAGCACCGCAAACTGTCGGAATCGGAAATTGGAGAATCGCTTCGCCATGTTCCGTTATGGGGCGTGAAAAATGGACTCTTATGCCGAGTTTTTGATTTTCGCACCTATCTAGAAGGTGCGCTGTTTGCGATAAAGGTTGCACACATTGCCGAAGACCTAGATCATCATCCCGACATCGTGATCGGTTATCGAAAGGTGACGATATCGGTGAGCACACACTCAGTAGATGGCATATCGCCCTTTGATTTTGAACTTGCCAAGCGAATCGATGCAATCTAATGGCCTCTGGCCTTTTGTACAGGAAAGCTTGGGTTAACACGATTTCGAGATTCTCAGCGTAATGGGAAATCAGCTTTTATGGTAGCTTCGTACCATGCTGTCCGCCCTTACATTGCTAGCATTGCTTCAATCTAAAGCGGTTTTAGCGAAACCGGCACTTCTTACAAAACTTGCAGCTAAAATTGCAAAAGTGGGTGAAACAAGCCCGATAGACAAAGATGCCGCTGCATTCCTTAAACTGAAACCAAGAGACGTGAAGTGGCACTCACGATTCGATAGTGAGCGCCAAGTTCAGCTGTACACTGAGTCCAAATCACAAATACTAATCTTCTTTGTTCCTGAAAAGCCGTTTCCTGAGTTTGGAAAGACCTGGCTTTACGGTGTCGGATTAAACGGAAGACTAATTGATGCTGGCGTCTGCGAACCGCGGAGTCCTTATAAGGGGTTGACGGACGGAAAAGCCGACGAAAAAAACGCCCAGATCGAAATAAACTTCTGGTTGAAAGACTTAGAGATCAACTAACGTATATCGCCCTGGTTCCCGCCCTTATCACTTGAAGCATTGCGCCAGTCGCCATTATTGCCTGCATTATAGTTCAGAGAAAACGAGACGACCTGATAAGTTGCGTTCGGACCAAAAACGGCGGCTATAAATTGTGCTGTAGTTACATTTCCGGGATTTGCACCGTGATTATAGGTTCCATTGCTGACTCGAATCCAGAATTGGCCCTGCATCTTCCCTGTGATTCCGGCTGACATGCTTGGCGGGTTAGGGTTGCCTCCTTCGCATCCGCCAGGTGTAAACCCAGCACGGCTTACGAAATTGCCATTTTTGAACTGTTCGACAACGCTGTAGCTGCCGTCAGGATTTCGACGGGTGTCAACTTTAAAGAACCTGTCGAATGTGTCATCTGCCCACATATTGCCACAGGTTCCCGAATCGGGTGAGCCATTGGCATAAGGCCCATATTGTCGAACCGTCTGAAATGCCACTGCAACCATTAGAGACAATATGGATAGGGCAAAAATAAGGGGTAGCTTAGAACTACGCATAACGAACTCATTATACACACAGATTTCTCCAGCAAAGATGGAAAAAATGTATTGTTGCACTTCAACAGAGGTCTGTGGCGAACCGTATATGGTTGGCAGGTTCATTGGCCGCGTTCATAGCGGCTCGAAACCTTGCACAGACTTGAATTGCACAAGCCAATCGTTGGTCAAAGCCTAGTTCTAAAGTTTGCGCATCACAAAGTTTTTGTCCATCTGCCAAACTTAGACCCAAACATGGCAAAGACAGAAACCTTAAAGCCCCGAGGATTTGGAAAGACACAGCGAAAAGATGCCTGGTATGTAACGCCAGCTATCACTTTTCTCATACTTTCGCTATTTATCGTTTATGCAACATGGGCTGCGTTTCAAGGCGCGAATTATGCGCATGGAAACTACCTTTCTCCGTTCTATTCTCCTGAAATATTCGGGTCGTCGCCCCACTCTTGGTTCGGTCCAAAACCTGGTTGGTGGCCAGGTTGGCTCCCCTTCTCTCCTGCCCTAATGATCCTTCCTTTCCCCGCACTGTTTCGGTTTACTTGCTACTACTATCGCGGCGCATACTACAAGGCGTTCTGGGCTGACCCGCCAAACTGCTCGGTCAGCGAACCTAGGAAGGGCTATACCGGCGAGCATGGCTTGCCACTAATCATGCAAAACGTGCACCGCTATTTCATGTATTTCGCATTGCTGTTCCTATTAGCACTTTGGCATGATGCATATAAGGGCTTTTTCTTTCCAGTTGGAGAAATGGGACGCTACCTGCCTTCGGGCCTCGGGCCCTTGCCCGACGTAGAGGACCAGCGCACAC
>JANNJE010000052.1:0-3810 GCA_031405735.1 Armatimonadota bacterium
CTGCGCCGCCAGCGCCGTGAACCCCTTGCGCATGTCGGTCACCCCGGCCGCCAGCCAGACAGACTTTTGTGTTCATTGGGACCGGGATCATCCCGACAGGCCACGGATTCCTCAATTGCTCGCAAGAATGTGAGCATTCCCGAAATGTCGTCGTCCGTAATAATGAGCCTACGGCCCAGCTTTTCATGGATGTAATAGGAAACGTCGCCAATCTCACTAGCGATTCGTTCATACGTCCAATTCTCGACAGGTCTTCCGAGATACACACCAATGATTTTGCCAAGCACACCAGCGTACACCCGATTGACGTACTCGGGATGATCAGGGCTGGACACCGGTTTCGGCAATTCAACCGAGTTCATTGACAGATCGTGATGCGTGCTCATGATTTTTTCAAAAGAGTTAGAGCGAGAGGACGGCTCCCGGTTTTGACTTCTACTTTGCAAGTAACTTTTCGTCCGTCCAGATAGGCTCGCCGAACAGCCTGAGATAATCCGAGCATTGGGCTTTCCAGATATATTTCAGCCTCAAATGTCCTCGAAACGATAGCTCCGGAGAGCGGATTCTTGCCACTTTCAAAATCCGCGCTTGCCTTGACCTTTATGATCGCGTTGATGTCGTCAATATTGTCTATGGTGAAGAACTTTCCGTCTTTCCCATGGATGAGTTTGCCCTTCGTTTCGATTTGCAGGTCTCGAAGAAGCGGCTCAGAAATTGACTTAGGCAAATTGCTTATCTGCAATGTAGCCGAATGATGTCCGTCGAAGACTCTGCCAGTTGCGATATCTGAGGCAAGAGGGTCAAGTGAAAGAAACCTCCCAGATTCCGCCGCTTGAGAAGTAGCTGATTTCGCTTCAAGGTCTATCGCAACCACCTCATCAATGAGTAATGGAATGTCATCTACGACTCTAACTGTTTTCCCTCGCAACTGCTTGTCTGCGCTTGCTTTGAATTCACTTGAAACTAGCTCGCTTGAAAGTATGGGTGTGTTTCCATCTAAGCTTCGAAAAATGATTCCTGATCGCGGCTCAATGACAATGGATGAGATTCTTGCGGATTGTCCGGAATTCGCCTTCGAAACAGACTGTCCGCTCAGGCTAGGCTTCAATCGGAGAGTGCTGAAATTGACGACGCGAGCAATTTCCTGGCCCTTTTGAAAATCTGCCTTCATTTCGTTGCCAAGTTTTGTATCAAAGAAATTTCCGGTTGTGGGTGCCTTGACTGTTACAAGTGGTGGCATCGGATTTTTGAGCAAGAGTTCTTGAATTCGGGAGTCGCCGTTTGTTCGTGAGTACAGACTTTGAATTTGAATATGCGTCTCAAATTTGGCAACGTTCTCTTGGCCTAAGACGATTGTGAGAAGTGGCTGTCCTTCTCTAACGCTTTCACCCGGCTTTATGAGCCAACTGACGATTCGCAAATAATCAGAAGCAAGAATTGAAAATGTTTCAGGCTCAATAGTTACACCGTCCGCTTTGATGACTTCGTCAACTTTGTAATTAAACGCAAAAATAAACGACCCGATAACCAACGTAACGAGAACGTATCCGAGCCTCTCTAGCCATTTCATGTATCGAACATAGAAACGCTGCTTCCACTTGCTCTGAGTTCGCCATTCTCGCGGAAAGTTAGATTTCATCTTGCTTGAGCCTCTCGAAAATTCTTAGATTCAGCAGTCGTTGCTTTGTGAAGCCATTCCATTTCTGCGTAGAGTCCCTTCTTAGCTATAAGGTCTGCATGTCTTCCCGACTCTACAACCTTGCCGTGATCCAAAACGATAATGTTATCTGCGTGAACTACGGTGTTCATTCTGTGAGTAACTAATAGTACTGTTTTGCCGGATGAAATTCGCCGAATGGTTTCCATAATGTGTCCTTCCGTTTCCGAATCGAGTGCGGAAGTAGGTTCATCGAGAATGAGAAGCGATGGGGTTGTCAAAAGCGCCCGTGCGATGCCGATTCGTTGCCTTTGTCCTGCCGACAATCCGATTCCTCCTTCTAAGTCCTGGTTTATTCCATCAGGGAGTTGATTCACCCAATCAAAGAGGTCCACTTGTTGTAGCACAGACTCTAGTTCTGATTCAGATGCGTATGGTTTGGCGATTTGCAGGTTGTCCGCAAGCGAACCACCGAAAATGAATGTTTCCTGAGTTACAGTGCCAATGTGGCGAACAAAGCTGTTTCGATACAGTTCCTTAAGATTCGCTCCGTCTGCAAGCACTTGACCTTCTGAGGGATCCAGATTTCGCAACAATAGGTCAACGAGCGTGCTCTTTCCTGAACCACTTGGACCCACAATCGCAGTAAATGATCCGGGGTTCAACGTTATGGAAACGTTTTCGAGTACGCATCCAATTTCTGGGCGATCAAAGCAAACATTGTTGAATTCGATTTGCCCACTAAATGCGTCAACTCGAACCGCATCGTCAGCGTCTTGAATCGCGGGTTTCGTTTCCATTAGCAGCATGATGCGCTCAGCCGAAACCATTGTTTGCCATATCCAGCATCCGAAATTAACGATTCGCTCAAGCGGGAAGGCAAGCCGCGAAAGGTAGGCGATCATCGGAACTGTCATTCCCAAAGTCATTTGTCCGCCGACAACCTTTGCGGCAAGATATAGAAAAATAATGGTTGACTTTATGTACGGAAGCAGCTTTAGCGTGACAAATTCGAATCCAATCAGAATCAGATAGCCCTGATTGGCAATCCGCTGAACTGATATGTTCGCAGTCGTATTTCGGTGAACTTCTTCCCGTGTACGCCCGAGGCTCTTAATCGTCGAAAAACTCCTGGCAGCTTGAAGAATTCCAGAATCCCTCATTTCTGCGAATCGAAGACGTCTGCGGTCGAAAGCCCGCCCGAAATACGTAACGTAAACGAATAGAAACGTCCACGGGATGAGAAACCCAAGAACTATCATTGTGAGGACAGGTTCGACATAGATTGCCGCAGTCAAAATGAGGGCAAACTCCACAAGCAGAGTCAACGTGGGCAAGATTCTCACAAGCATGTGCGCGATCCGGTCCGCGTCCGTGATGATGCGGAATTGCTGCTGGCCAACTGGAATAGACTCGATAGTGTCAAGCGAAAGGCTTTGTAAGTGTCCGTAAATCTTTCGTCGCATCGAAAGGCCGAGAAGCATTTCAGTCGAGTTGTACAAAAAAGTACGGAGCCCTACCATGCTGTATAGGAATCCGGTCAAGCCCGCAACAGCCAAAGCGAGAAGAAGCACTTGATTCCAATCGCGACTTGGAAAGCCCTGGTCAATAATGGCTTTTCCAAACCATGGAATCGTAAGATTTGTTAGCGAAATACTGATATCTAAGAGGCAAACCAAAAGGAGTCGTGTCAAGAACGGCTTGATGAATGGGAGCACAAAACGAAACGCCTTCCACGAATTCTGGCGATATTCCGGACCGAGCGATCTGGCTTCAAGCTCAGTCATTCGCTGCTCCTTTCGGTACGTCGTTTTGATCGCTTTGCTGGTTCCAAAGTTCTCGGTACAATCCTGGTTTGGCTATTAGTGAATCGTGGGTTCCTTGTTGAACAACTTGCCCTTTCTCGAGGACGTAAATTCGATCACAAGGTGCGACAGCTTTCAGCCTATGAGCGATTGAGATCACTGTCCGGCCATGCCGTACGGTTTCTATGGTTTCAAGCACGGTTTGCTCGGTAGCTGGATCTAGGCTCCCTGTAGCTTCGTCGAGAATGAGAATGAGAATTTTTGCATTTCGCACGAGTGCTCTTGCGATTCCAATCCTCTGCCTCTCACCGCCCGATAAGTTTGAATCGTCCTCAATCCAGCTTTCCA